>NZ_JBARVX010000465.1:0-6934 GCF_049646505.1 Microcoleus sp. | reverse complement strand
AGAGGTCTTGTGGTAATGTCAAATCCAGTACAGTCAGCTCGCTCGAATTTCTCTCCTCTTTCTCTGATTTCTCTGCGGTTAGATATTTGAGATGTTAAATCTGGCGTTGCTGAATACAAATATGAATTCAAGATTTCCCAATTGCTATAAGCCAAGTATGGTGAGCTTTGTAACATCAAGCGAAAAGTTGATTCATATTTGGAATCAGCAACGCCGGGAAAGAAACAGGCCAGAAAGCCGATCGGGCGGCGCGATAACTGTATGGAAAGATAGCTGTAGAGAAACGGCCTGCGGTTAAGTCGGGCGCGCGACTCTGCCGGTGGCGCGATCGCGCCTCTTGACCGAAACAGATGATAGGCTGTACAACATAATGTAATTAAAATATCTGTAGCTGTCGCTCAACCAACCACCACCAACCTGCGACCGATCGAGCGGGAGCATTCCAGGGCAAACAAAAATGAAAAAATTAGAATTTTTGCTACAGAAAGAGGGCGATCGCGCCTGGTTGCCCCTAGAAACCGCCGACGTGGAAATTCTAGAAGGCAGATACCGCGTCGTTGCTCGCATCCAGCACCCCAACACCGACATCGAAATTCGCGTCACCTACACATCCTTCGACGAAGTTGCCCCCCAGCGGAAAGTTCAAAGCCGATCGGCCCGCACCAACCCCGAAGGATTAGTCGTGATCCTTCCCTACACCAGGCTCAAGCCCGGAATCTGGGAACTTTCCTGCTTGCCAGATCCTCGATCGACACCGGCCAAACCTTGGCAGTACGGCGTGCAGTTGGAAGTATTGCCCGCAGAATCGGAAACCTCCGAACTCCTACCGCCGACGATCGACCGAACCGCACCCGCAACCGCCCCCTCAGACTCAAAAAATCCAAGTTTTGCAGTACGCCCCACCCAACAAATTGCAGCAACAGTCGATCGTCTCGCAACCCAACCCCCAGCCCCACCAGCACCGCAGCCGACCAAAATCTACGAATTCCCCACTCCCCAAACCCCTCAACCAGGGCCCAAATCCCCAGTCAAACTCGAACTCGCGCTCGATCGAGAAACCTTCGTCACCCAACTCGGCAGCCCCTTAATAATTTCCGGCAAAATAGACATTCCCCAACCCCTCCAAACCACCAGAAAAACAGCAACTCTCATCCCCGAATCACAAACAGAAGAACTCAAAAAACTCATCGGTTCAGCACAAATACAAATTTACCTGCGCGACCCCCAAACCTCAAAAATACTCGCCCAAATCCAGCAGCAGATGCCAGAACAAGCTCCCCCCTGCATCTTTGCCTGCGTCACGTACATCCCCAGCGAGTGCCAAAGCCGCCTAATTTTAGGAGAAGCAATTCTCAGCAGCGGCGGCGTTACCCTAGCAACCAAACTATTCACAATAACAGCCCGTTTAGAGCATCTTCTAGAAGCAATTAAAGACAATTTCATCGAAGAAAAGCATCAAGCCGAACTCTCCCCAACAGCCTCAAAACAGCCTCGGAAGACCACAAATTTATCGTTTCTCAAGCTAGTAGAAAAATCCTTAGAACCTCAAACATCGCCCGCCGAAGCCTCAACCAATGAACCTGCAACCAACGAACCCCTACCCCCTCAACTGAGTTCCCGCCAGACTCCAAGTACAGGCGGTCTAGAATTGCCTGCATTCGGTAACAAACTGCCCGAGGGCAGCCGATCGCAATTGCTCGCAGAAATCTCCAATCCCCCTCAAACTGTCGCCAGGGCGATCGACCCACAAACCAAACCCTCAGACATCCCAAAAGCCGCAGAAACGGCCGAAGATCGAGCGATCGACAAAAAACCAGAAAACACCCCGGAACCAGAAACAACAGCCCCAGAAACCCCGCCAACAGCCTCAAAACAGGCATTTCAAACCCTAAACGTCGAGAATAGATTTTGGTCGCGACTGAGTTCCCTAGCCAGCATCGGCGAATCCCCCGAATGGCTCAAAGCAACCGCCCTGTCGCCAACTGCAAAAGCCGCGCCAGATAGCAGCGACGCCACAGCCCTAGTGGAAGAAAGCAGCCCAACCCCGCAGCCACAGACAACTGTCCAAACAATTGCCGAACCCACATATATTGGGCCGGAATCCAGAGAATTTGTAGTTTTTGACGAACCCCCGCAGCCGAAAACAGTTGCTCAAAAAACCACAAAACTCGAAGCAGAAGCAACGGGGCCAACTCCCTACGTTTTGCCAGAAGACGAGTTAGTACCGATGCCCGTCTTAGAATTGCCGCGCGCCGAAATCCTCGCGGGCAAAACTGTAAAAGTGCAAGTGCAACTGCCGGAATTAATGCCCCGGATTTATGTAAAAATTTGGGTATTCGATCGGCAAAGCTACCTGATTCTCGACGGGCCGCGCTGGATTACCGAATTTACAGCTAACGGCTTGGGAAATGTGCGATCGAGCATCGAGTTAGAGATTCCCTACGGCTGCATGGAAGTCGAATTTGAGGCGATCGCCGTAGAAATGCAAACTCAGCGAGAAAGCCACAAAATCAGCGTTCACCGCCAAGTTTTGCCCCCAGCCGGCCCCCTTTTGCCCCTGGATGAGTGAACCCTGCATTAATCTCTCTCTGCTCTTTCTCTGCGTTCTCTGCGTTCTCTGCGGTAAAATAATTCCAAAATTAGAAATCGTAGCTACTAGCTAACCCGGATTTAGTATTACTGCAAAAAAGTCGGGAATTGGCAGCGAGAAATTTCAGAATATTCCCAGTTTCTCGCCCCGCGCGCAACTTTTTATCTACTTACCAGTCAACTGCCCAAACTTCTTCTTAAACTTATTCTTGTACACGTAAATCGATCGCTGCAAATCCTCAAACTGCAGCCACATCTGGGCCGCCAAACCCGTGCGGTTCCAAACATCCTCCTGACACTTGCGGCGGCAAAAATTCATCGGTTCCGAGTAAACTTTAGATGTCGATAAACTCGGCTTCGGGCCGCACCAGTGAATCACAGTCGCCGAGGCCCGATCGCCCGCAGGCCCGCTTGACTCAACCGGAAACCGCTTTCTCACAAAATCCCGGTCAAAATCCGGCACCAAAAACTGCATATCCACACTTTGCACCCGCAGCCGATTTTCCCAGGCCGCCCGGAAAATCATAAAATTTAAAAAGCCCATTTCTCCGTACTTAAATATCCCCGGATTTGCAACCGTAAAATCTAAAATTTCTACGTATTCTTCCAAATTAAAAATGCCGCGTTTAGCAAAAAAAGTTCCGGTGCAGAAATAATTGGCTCGGTATTGCGACCAGTTAAAACTGGGAAAATGTTTTTCAACACCCAGAATGTCGAAGAAAAACTTGGAAATATCTGCATCCGAATTTTCCTGACAAGGTTGGTCTACAATAAAATCAAATTCCTTAAAATTAGCAAACTTGAGAACATCGCCCCAGACGATGGTATCGGCATCCAAAACCATAAAATTTGACCAAGGACTTTCCCAAAAGGCAATCATTTTAGTTTTGCCCCAACCAAAACTTCTCTTTCTGAGAACCTCTTGGGAAACGGTTGTGCGATCGATTACTCGCACTCCGTAGGATTTTTCCAAAGCAGTCACAGAAAACGTACCGTCAATCAACAGACAAATCGGCACATCTCCCAAGAAATATCGAATGCTAGCACAGCAACCCTTAGCAAACAGATAATCTTGGTCGCAGCAAGCAATAATAATACCAAAATCTTCCATAACCCTCACTCTTTTACTAAAACTTCCACCCGCAGCCTTTGGGTTTTTGGTTCGGACAGCAGCTTGATTTTTGAGTCCGGCATTTACGCCAGCTTAGCATTAAACTTCTGCGATCGCGCACAAAAAACCTCGTTCAAACCGCTATAAAATTCGGGTAGAGTTGGTATCTCAAACAACACAGCATTCCCGGCGCGATCGGGTATTAAGCAACACCAGTTGCAGCCGCACTCAGAAAACCCAAAAATTGTGTTAAAGTAGCGGTGAATTAAACCGGGCGACAGATTGTCTCAAAAAGGACGATCGCCCGCGCAAGTCCCGACTGCTGGGATCGTCAGAAAACCAAAATTGGTCAAGCCTGAAATTAAGCTTTTTTAGGGTACATCTACGAGTACAAAAGTCCGCTGGGTTCCCGGTAGCCCGAAAGTAGCCCCGCCAAAGACCGCGAGGTTTAAAGTTAGGTTAAAAAGCTTGACATATCTGGGTCGAAAGCTGTATAAGGGAGGCGATAAGCAGACGAGATCGTACCTGTAACTGTCTGTTAAGTCTGGCGCAACCGAAGACTCCGGGCTGCTGTCAGTTAGAGTCAGATAGCGGTCGCTCCCCTACAAGCAGTTCTCGATCGCCCGTACAGCTACTCAAACTAATCTGGCGATCGAGAGATGAAGTTAGCAGGTAATGGTATAATCAACTGTGATGTAATGTGGACTTGACCTGAATTGATGCCTTTGCCGTAGAAAAGCCCAGCCCTACGTTCAAGCGGGAACTAGACACCCCTACTTTGAATCAGCAGCTATCGATAGGTTCTATATTGGCAGTTATTCTCAGCAGGCAAGCAACCACAAAAAACGACCAGTTGGGAATTGCCGATCGAGTTCATATAGAGTGTGAAGGTGTGAGGAAAATGAACAGAACTTTTTGGAATTTACTGCTAGTATCCCCCGCTATACTGGGGCTATCATCAGTCGTCAGCAGCGCTGCCCTAGCAGCCGAAGCGACCGCAACTGCTGAAGCCAACGGGCTAGCCGCAGCAAAGTCATCCGCATCAAAAATAGCAGAAGCAGTTGCAGAACCAGTCGCAGCAGCAGTTGCAGAACCAGTCGCAGCAACCCCTGCCGCCCCAGAAAAGCTAGCTTTAAACAGCACTGCTCCGGCGGCCCCAACCCCGCTCGCCAACTCGGACGGCGCACAAAACCAGCCTGAAAAACTGGCAAAAATTGAACCGGAAACCAGCGCAACAGCACTGCAAGCAACGGCCAGCGACATTCAGTCAGCAGCCGCAATCGCACCCGCAGCAGCAGCGGCTGAACCCCTAGCTGCTGCCAATACAGCCGAACCTGCGCCCCAAGCATCAGACTTGGCAGTGGAAAGCACCCAGACAGAAACCGCTGCGAAAATTCAAGTGCCAGCAGCAGCAGCCCTCCCCCCAGCTACTAAGGTAGAAATTGCTCAGACAGTACCCGGAGGAATGGGCGGCCCGATCGTTCCAGCAGCACCCCAAGCCCTGCCGGCACAACAGTCCGGAACCATGTCCCAAGTGACATCGGTCTCTCAGCTATCCGACGTGCGGCCGACAGACTGGGCATTCCAAGCCCTGCAATCCCTAGTCGAACGCTACGGTTGTATCGCAGGCTATCCCGACGGCACCTTCCGCGGCAACCGCGCCCTGACTCGCTTCGAGTTTGCAGCCGGCCTCAACGCCTGCTTAGACCAAGTAACCAAACTAATTGGCTCCTCAACAGGTGGCGTCACCAAAGACGACTTAGCCATCCTGCAACGCCTGCAAGAAGAATTTGCAGCCGAACTCGCTACCCTGCGCGGACGAGTAGACGGCCTAGAAGCTCGCACCGCAGAACTAGAAGCCAACCAATTCTCCACCACAACAAAACTGAATGGAGAAGCCGTTTTTGCAGTCAGCGACACCTTCGGAGATGGTGTTGGGCTGCGGGACGACGAAACTGTCACCAATTTCGGCTACCGGGTGCGGTTGAACTTGAACACCAGCTTCACCGGTCGAGACTTGCTCAGAACCCGCTTGCAAGCAAGCAACGTCGCCAACTACGGAGCATCTACTGCTACGGGTACTAACATGGCTCGCCTACCGTTTGATGGTGGGGGTGATAGCAATTTCTCACTAGACGAAGTGTACTACCGTTTCCCGGTCAGTGCTGCTACAGTCTTTGTCGGTGCTAAAGGACTTGACCTAGATGAAATTGCAGACACGGTAACTCCCTTCAACTCTACGGGTAGTGGTTCAATTTCCAGATTTGGAGTTCGCAACCCCGCCGTATTCCGCGGAGCCCAGGGAGCTGGCGCAAGTGTAACTTTCAACTTGGGCAGCCTCCGAGCTACCGCGGCCTATCTCGCCGGTGACAGCGATGCTCCCAACCCCGCAAGCGGCAGGGGCGTTTTCAACGGTTCTTTCAGCGCTCTGGGTCAGATCGGCTTTTTTAGCAAGCCGTTTGATTTGGGCTTGACTTACACCCGGAAATACAATCGGGCAGGCGATGTCGGCCTCATGGGCAGTACGGGCAGTGCCTTGGCTAACCGGCCCTTCGGTCAATCAGCCACCGCAGCAGACAACTTTGGCGTGCAAGTTAACTTCAAACCCAGCAGCCGCTTTCAGATTGGCGGTTGGTACGGTTACACCAAGGCCGAACAACTGCGGAACTCCAACAACGAGGCTACCATCCAGAATGGTGCTATCACCCTGGCTTTGTCAGACGTTGGTCGGCGCGGCAACCTCCTCGGTTTTGTCTTCGGCGTACCGCCAAAAGTTACTGAAAGCGATGTCGCCAGAAACCGCGACACCTCTTATCACTTGGAAGGTTTCTATCGCTTCCAAGTCAATGACTTTATCTCAGTGACACCGGGCGTTTATGTGATTATGAATCCCGAACACAACAACAACAACGACGATATCTGGGTCGGACTCCTCCGTACAACCTTTAGTTTCTAAGGTTTCCTAATATCTAGTTAAAACTAAAAGCGGCAGGCGACTGCCGCTTTTAGTTAGTTGTCAGTTGTCAGTTATTAGTTGTCAGTTGTCAGTTATTAGTTGTCAGTTGTTAGTTGTTGGTTGTTAGTTGTTAGTTGTCAGTTGTTAGTTGTCAGTTGTTAGTTGTTAGTTGTTAGTTGTTAGTTGTTAGTTGTTAGTTGTTAGTTGGCAGTTGTCAGTTGGCAGTTGGCAGTTGTCAGTTGTTAGTTGTCAGTTGTTATACCAATTTAATGTGAAGT
>NZ_JBARVX010000464.1:0-14634 GCF_049646505.1 Microcoleus sp. | reverse complement strand
GATCAAATCCACGCTTCATAGTTCTGTATTCATCTCTCTCTTGTCTTCCTCTGTGTTCTCTGCGCCCTCTGCGGTTAAATCATTCCGATGCTACCGGAAACGATATAATATCTAGCGCTACTTTATGAAATTGGTATAATCACCATCAATCCCAAAACTTCGCAACTTAAACATAATATTATTAATTTTTTTAACTACCAAAGTTTTGAAATTTCTACCCAAACGAAGCAACAAATTGGGCGGCGCGAGATTTGGCAGTTTTTCCGGCGAATTCAAATAGCGGTAGTGCAGAAATACCTCTCGGTAGGGAATCTCAACATCTTCCCCAGCACACAATCGAGTAAACTTGGCAGCCGAAATGCTCATGTAGTGCAAATAAGTCAGCCGCCGTCCTTTATCGTATAAAACATAATCTATCACATCAAATTTAGAAGACCAATGATTGCCCGTTACCGCTGCAGGTTGATGGTAAGCAAAATTATAAAAAGAGATGTTACTGCGGGCGACAAAATAGTTAAATAAAGGTTGGTCAGTTCCCCGCAAGGACAGGATTTCCGCTTCTCCTGAACTCAATTTGTTTAATAGTTCGACTGAGTTGTGGGGATTTAAAATACCTTTTTTTGAAGCAAACCAACCCGCACAAAAAATCTGAGATTTTAGTCTGTCAATCTGGAAAACTTTTGCGAGTTTTTCTGAGGAGAAATCAAACACATAATTGAGGTCAGATTTGTACTGAAAATCGTTTGCTACCCAATCAAATTCATCAAGTTTGTGATAAATGGCATCCAGAGAACCCATTAACAGAGTGTCCGCATCAAAATAGACAAATTTGTCAAAAGGGCCGTCAAAACAGCAAAATTTTCGGTGCATTCCCAGACAGTGAACTTGTCGCCAACCTTTAGCTTGCCAAGTTTTTTGAGCTTTTTTGTGAGATGTCCAAGCTTGAGTCGCCAAGTCTTCCCAAAAATGGATGGAATCGGTATTTTCAAATAAAGTAACATTGCTTCGCGAGGCAATTTCTACTCGCACTTTTTGCAAGTTATCGTCATAGGGAATGATGCAAACAGGAATATTTTTCGCGCCGTTGACTTCGAGACTGTTCAATAAAGCAACTAAGTGGTCAAAAACCACATCGTTTCCCAGAATATAAATGCCCTCAGCCATAGTTTTTTAATAGAAAATGTATCCCGTAGGGTGTGTTGGGCGCTTCCCAATAATCTCGCATTATGTTGAATATAATACCAATTTTAAAAACGAATGCAACAGAATTCGTGTCCCCCCCCTTTGCAAGGGGGGGCTAGGGGGGGTCAAAGAATGTTGCACGATTTTATAAAAATGGTATAAATATAGCGTCCAACGCACCCAATCATTGCGTGAGGTGCGTTGGGCGCTTCCGCATTTCTACCACGATATCAAATATTAAAGCAGCGCCCAACACACCCTACAAATATCGGAACAATTTTTGCATTAAATTAGGTTTTTCTTGATGTAAATAACGATAATGTTGCCAAAGTTTCCAGTAAGGACTACCCGATTTAATTGGTATCCCAGCCCAGTGCAGATATTTTAACTTTTTGCCTTTGTCATAAAGCAGGTAATCTATTTCTTGAAAATGTGTAGAACCAGCCCAGCTACCGGGTTCGGTGGCTGAAGTTTTTACCAGATTGCAGCGCTTGGGAATTAACTTAAGAATCATGTAATTTAGTATAGGTTGGTCTGTAACATTTTGAGTAAAATCAAAATATTCTCGATGCTGCGCGCATTCTCGCAAAATGTTGTACATTTGCGATTCGGTAATAGTGCCTTTTCTGGAAGCCCAAAAACCGCTGTTAAAGACATCTTGAAGCTGTGAGTCGGTAAATATATTCTGTTCTTTTATGACAGGTGAAAATACATTTCGCAGTTTTTCGCTGAGGTGGTGATAGTCGCAGCAAAAAAAGTCTACTTCTGAGAGTTTGTTTAAGTTGGCTGCGATGTCTTCAAAAACGATGATATCGGTATCGATGTACAGAAATTCGTCGAGGGGGCCAAACCAGGCGCAGAGTTTCCGCATTTTGTTGGGAAGGGCTAGAAAAGTGCGCTCGAACATTTGGCCAATTTCTCTGGTAAACTGTTCCACAAACTCCAGATTTGGGAACAATTGCACCCCGTAGAGGCTGCTGAGTGCGGCCGCGACTTGCTGATAATTGTCGTCAAACGGAATCAGAAAAACTGGTACTTGACAATTGTACAGACGTATGCTTGCCATAAGGGCGATCGCGCTTTCCATCACCTTATCATTAGCAACAATATAAATACCGCGACTCACATCAAATCCATTAACATCAGAATAACTCATCTCTCTTCTCTCTCAGCGTTCTCTGCGTCCTCTGCAGTTTAACAATCAAACATTTATCCTCAACCTTCTCAATACCCTGGTTAACAAATTCGACCTAGAAACCTCAGTATAAGACTTTAGCGGTTCCGTAAAAACCGGATGCTTTTCCGGTTCCCGGAGATAGCGGTAATGCAGAAACAAATCGCCATAGGGAAACTCAATATTTTCCCCCGCACACACCCTCCGAATTAAATCCGGCGGCACACCAATATAATGAAGATAAGTCAGCCGATTTCCCTTATCGTACAAAATATTATCGCGTTCTTCAAAATGTTGGGAAGTGACGCTACACCCAGTTGTCTCCCCATCCGGGAGGCTACAAGCAAAATTATAGCTCTTAATCCCCGTTTTCATCACCATATAATTGAGCAACGGCTGTTCTCCCGCACCTGCATAGAGAATTTCCCCCTCGCCCGATTGCAGTTGAGCTAACAGCCATTCCCTAGTATCTTGCTCAAACAATCCTTGCTTGCTAGCGTAAAATCCCGAACAAAATATTTCCGAATCTATCCGATTTTGCTCAAAAACTTCGAGCAGTTTTGGTGACTGAATATTGTATACTTTAGTTGCGTCGCGAAATTGAAAATCATAAACCACAAAATCCGATTCCTCTAACTTCTGAAAAACCGCATCAAGGGAATTCATCACCAAAGTATCAGCATCCATATAGATAAACTTTTCAAACGGGCCGTCGAAAGCGCAAAAGCGCCGGTGCGCGCCGTAAAGCCGAAACTTTTTGCGGTTCAAACGCTCTGGGGCGGCTGATTCCATGAATTCGTCCCATCGCTGAATAGATGCGCTATCTTCATAAATAAAAACGTTAGGACGGTTAACAATTTCTGCTTTGATTTGCTCGATTTGCTCGTCGAAAGGATAAATGCAGACAGGAATATTTGAGCCTAAGATAATTTCAATGCTGTTGAGCAAGGCAATTAGTTGATCGTAAACTATGTCGTTGGCTAGCGTGCAAATTCCATTCATATCTATTAGTCCGCGTAGGCGGACTTTGTTTGTGTAGTTGCGGTTTCAACCGCCGAATTATCTGTCATTGCGCTATTTCCTAAGATACAAAATTGGACAGCCAATTCAGCAAGTTCAATTCATGGAGAATGATTTGCCTCGCTTCCGCAATTTTCTCCCTCGCTTCATGCCAATAATCCGGGGTTGCAATCACCTCTTGAATAAATTCTACTCCTTTCTCATCCAAACTCGGAAGCCGCAGAAAACTCCCTGCAGGCAACAACTTATCCGCCGCCGAACCGCCGTAATAAATTGGCAAACACCAACCTAACAAAGCATCCCAAAGTTTTTCGCTGACATACAAATCGTTTTCAGCATAATTCTCCACAGCCAAATTGTAATAGTACGGTGCGACGGCGTGCCATTTATTGTTAACAGTGCCGTTTCCCTGCGCCCAAATTGGCAAGTTTCGCCCGTAAAGGTCAAAGTTTAATTCTTGTTGTTGCAGCAATTTGATAAAATTCAATCGGTGGCGGTGGTTGGCGCTGCGGCTAACACCTGAAGTTATCCAAGAACAGAATTTAGTTTTAGCTGGTGGCGGCATTTCATTCAGTTCTCGAAACGAGTTAGAGTGATACCAAATCGCGGGCATATAATCTGGTTTTGGTGCGAAGTCGTCTGGCCCAGAAACGTAACCGCAATAAAGTTTGGCTTGTTCGTAGTTGGCTTTGGTAATTTCAATTACTTCGGGTAATGGCGGCTCTCTGATTAGATAAATAATCCGTTCTTGGGGAACGTTGCGGAATTTGTCTCGAATGTCATTTTCTGGTTTATGATGCCTGTAATTTCGTATTTTATCCATCCACGATTGCTGTTTTGGTTGTCGGGGAAAGTCGAATTGATACATAAGTAAAAAGTCTGGTTCGGGGTGATTGGCTAGCATTTGAATATTTCCCCATTTGCCGAAGTTTTGGGGGGTTTGTTGCCACAGCCAGTCGCTTTGACTCATCCCTGGGTATGTAGTGATTGTGCCGATGATTTTTGGGTTCATTGCTCTCTGAGTCCGCGCACCATCCGGACTTTGTTTGTTTGGCCGCGGTTTCAACCGCCGGAGCTAGGAATAGCTAATTTAAAATTATACAAAACTAATTAATAAGTTGCGATCGCACTTCGTCATCCACATAACTCAAAATCCTCTCAATCCGATTTTCCCACGAAAATTGCTTGACAAATTTCAATGTTTCTGCATAACCTTCCAACTGCCTCGGATATGTGGTCAAACAATCTCGAATGCTTTGTGCAAACTGCTGCGGGTTATCCGGTTCGCACCAAATTGCTGCAATATTTCCCGATTTAAATTCCATCAAAGATGTAATCTCCGTCGCTACAATCGGAGTTCCCGACGCCATATAATCAAAGAACTTCAAAGGAGACGTGAACGTCGCGGCCTCTGTCAAACAGTGAGGGTGAGTCAAAACATCCGCAGCTTGCAGCAAGCTAGCCAGTTGATTTTGAGGCAGGTATCCGAGAAAATTAATGTTGTTAACTTGCTTCTCTTTAGCTAATTTCCGGTATGCTGTAACTTGGGATGAGTCACCACCGGCGATCGCAAATTGAACTTCCGGCAATTCCTTAGCTACATCTACCAACATATCAACACCTTTAAACGGGTAAAGTCCCCCCGCATAAACTGCTAAATACTGTCTTCCATCTGTTAATAGCTGCTGTCGCCAATTCTGGGCTGCTTCCGTTTGTCTGGCGAGAAACAAATGGTTAAAACCGTTGTGCAGCGTAATTATTTTTTCTGGCGGCATCCCATTCTCAATCATGCTGTCTCGAACAGTATCTGCAACAGTTACAGCAATTTGAAATAGAGGATTGCCAACTATTTCGGGTGCAAATTTCTTGTCTTCATGGTGGTGCTGTTCGTAGATAGCGGGAATTCCGTTTTTAATGGCAGCTTTGACAAAGTTCCAGTCGCGGCTGTGGACGATTTTAGTTGATTTAAGCAGGTGAATTGGTAAATAGTATTTGCAAACTATTGTACTCGCATTCGTCCACTTATTGTCCCAAAAATCGAGGGCAGGCACTGGCAAATCTGCTACTTTTAAGTTTTCCTCAAGATTGTAGGTTTGGGCAAGTTTGTCATCGGGTTTTCTCGGTTGAAAAGGAAAAAGCAAATCAACCGGATTTAAAGCGCTCCAGCCTTTGCGAAGGTATACTAAAACTGCTGGATAACCGAGATTGGCTGCGGCATTGGCAGAGTGTGCAACTTGAACTAAGCTTGCTATATTGGGTTGCGGCAAGACATTTCTGGTAAAAAAGATATAATATTTAGACATGGGAATTGGGAATTGTTGACTGTTGACTGTTGACTGTTAGCTGTTGACTGTTGACTGTTAGCTGTTAGCTGTTAGCTGTTAAGGATCGAAAACTTAATAACTTAAACACCTCCTACAGTCCTTTCTCTTGTAAGTTGCTTTCCTCGAAGGAGGCAGAGCCTCCGGATCTGCATTACCAGGCAGAGCCTGGTAACGAGCAATCAACTGCCAACTGGCAACTGCCAACTGCCAACTAACAACTGCCAACTGCCAATTACCTACTTTTTAACAGTTTGACGTTTGATAGTGTTTTCTATAAATTCTAAGGTTTTAAAAATATTAGCAGCGGAGTGAAATGATTCTCTGATTAACTCGTCTCTTTCTTCGGGAGAATCTACCATTTCATCTACTAGCAATTTGAGGTAAGCTATCATGGGAGTCAGGCGAGTGCGAATTTCGTAAGAACCTCTAATTAGTGCTTCATCGCGAGCGGTTTCTTCGGCAAATTGTACTGAATACAAGCGAGTGTAGTAACCTCCTTTTGCTAGCAATTCTTCGTGGGAACCCATTTCTACTACTTCTCCGCGATCGATTACGGCGATTTTGTGGGCTTTTTGGACTGTGGAGAGGCGGTGGGCGATGACTAAGGTTGTGCGATCGCAGCTCAATTTCTCGATCGCCGATTGCACGTATCTTTCGGAAACCGTATCCAGGGAACTCGTAGCCTCATCTAAAATTAAGATTTCCGGGTTTTGCAGCAAAGCTCTAGCAATGGAAATTCTCTGGCGCTGCCCTCCCGATAATATTACACCCCGATCGCCAATTTGAGTATCCAACCCCTCCGGCAACAGTTCGATAAACTCATAAGCATTCGCTCCCCGCGCCGCTTCCACAATTTCTGCATCAGTCGATTCGGGCCTAGCGTAAGCAATGTTTTCCCGAACTGAAGCATTAAACAAAAACGTATCTTGGCTAACAATACCCATCGCTTTTCTGAGACTTTTTAGCTCAAATTCCCGCAAATCTGTGCCATCAATCGAGATATTACCTTCAGTAGGATCGTAAAATCTCGGCAGTAAATCTGCCAAAGTTGACTTACCAGAACCCGAAGTTCCTACCAAAGCCAAAGTGGTGCCGCGAGGTAGAAATAAATCAATTCCTTGAAGCACTAAACTCTTGTGAGTCGGATAACTAAAAGATACTTTATTAAAATGGATTCCCGATCGCAAATGAGTGTAAGGCACAGAACCGTTCAGCATAAACGGCTTGTCATCGGAGCTCAAAAAATCATTGACCACCTCTACACTAGCCGACGTATTCGCAAATTGACTGCGCCCGCTGTTTAACTGAGAAATCAAAGGAATCAATCGAAAAAGCACCAATAAATAGGTTAATAAAACTGTTGAAATAGACTCTATTTCATTAACAAATAATGTGCGCCCTACAAATACAATCAAAAGAATAACTATTAAATTAACAACTTCGTTAATTGGGGCGATCGCCGCATAATTTACCTGAGCTTGAAAATCTGCGTGTTCTCGCCTTTGAATTAAATGCTTGATCCGCTGATACTCTCTTTCCTCGTTCCCAGTTGACTTTACCAGCCGAATCCCCGTCATAGTTTCGAGCACCCTAACCGAATAATCTTTCGACATTTCAGAAAGCATGAGACCAAAATGCTTGGAACGGTGAATAATATATTGATTTGTCCAAGCAACTAACGCCAGCAAAAATGTAGCTGTCACCGTCAGTTTCCACGAGATAGAAAGCAGCAAGCCCACAAACACCAAAACAGTAATTGAAGTAGTAAACATTCCGATCGCCGTACCAACTGCACTAGCCGTCCGGCCAATCTCTCCGCCCAATCTATTAATTAAATCCCCGACTTTAGTTTTAGAGTAAAAATCCAAATCTACTTCTAACAACAACCGCAAACCAGCTTCTCGCAAATCAAAAGTTAGAGAGCGCGTCAGAGAAGTAGCCACTAAAGTATTGATATAACTCGCAATATTCTTTAAAAAAATTGCCAGAAAAATTGCCCCGGCCATCAACGTTAAACGCTGATTTTCGGGCATTCCCTCAAAGGGATACATCAAAGTTTTAATGAGAGGTGGAGCGCCGCGCAGCTCGATCGCTTCATCCAAAAAATTTAAAAGCACTGGTACAATCAGAGTAGTGCTGATACCGCTGAATAAAGCCCCAGAAAAGCCCAGGATCACAGTTAACAAAATCCTGCCGGGATATCGTCTGGCAAATTTTAGGAGTAGCTTATTGGCAGACATGAAGCATTCCCAGCTAAACAGTATGGCATCTCAAAATATACTTTAATTATACCCAGTTTTTCTTCCTCTCTTCAGCCGCTTAAATGTCACCTCAATCTACCTAAGATTATATCTGAAAGTATCGGTGCCATTGCTTGAATGCTATATTTTTTTACGCATCTTTCCCGAGCTTTCATTCCTTGCAAATTCGCGGCTGTCAAATTTTGAAATATCCATTTAATTTTTTGGGAAATTTGACCGGGAGAACTCGGCTCGACTAAATAACCGGTTCCCCCTAAAATTGCTGGAATATCCCCCACTCGCGTCGATAAAACAGGCTTAGCCATTGCCATGCCATCTGTCAGCTTGAGCGGAAACTGAGCCACCGCTGTCAGAGTTTCTCGCTGAGGAACAACGACAACGTGAGCCGCCGCTACAACTTCAGGCATTGTCTCGATTGGAAACCTTGGGAGTTTAACAATCCAACGCCCCCATTGTTGCATAAGTCTATCATCATAATCGTCATAAGGACTTCCGCCGACGATCGCTAATTTTAAATCCGGCTCGTTTAACTGCTCGAGGGCCATCAAAACATCCTCAACACCTTTGTGAGGTCGAGGCGCACCCGGAAACATTAATATTCTATACCCAGACAAGCCATAGCGCTCTCTGCTCAATTCAGGATTGTATTTAGCAGGGTCGAACATTTTAGTATCCTTACCGTTCGGCAAATATACACCGCCAAAACGCTGTTGTAAAAACTCAGTATGAACGGTGACTGCATTAGCACGGTGGATTAAACTTTCCATCCACTTGACATATAGCGGGTGATCTGGTTCTCTCAATTGACCGTTTTGTTTGAATATATCTCGATAAAGTTGTTTAAAAGAAGGGCGGTATTGCCATTCATCTTGACCGAACCAGCTCAGTTCCAAGTCATCAATATCTAAAATAACAGGGCGGCGACTCGGTATTTTTTTTAGCAGCGACAAACCAAAGCTTGTGGGTTTAGGTTTGACTGCATAAATGATGTCTCCATCTATTTTTTTCAAAATTTTTTGAGCATCCATCAAAAACCCCGGATAGTTTTTTCCTGGGATTGCATATACTGGGATGTTTGCAGGAGGAATCGCATACAATTCTCGACCAAACTTAAATCCGACAACTTCTACCTCGCAGTTAAGCTCGATCAGCACTTGAGCTAATATAAAGGCACGAATTGCGCTTGCTCCCGATAAATCGCTCACCACTAATGAAACTTTCACTGAGTATTTTTTTTGACATTTGTTTGATTTTCCTGCTTAATCGAGCTTTTGTCAAGGCGATCGAAAATTGGATTTCCAGAAAACAGAAATCGAGTTTTTAACCGAGGGAAAGCTCAGTCCCTAAGTAAGTCATTGGTCATTGGTCATCAGTTATCAGTCATTAGTAGGGGCGGGTTTAGCTAACGATCTATGATACAAATGACTGAAAAATGGGGAAAACCCGCTCTCTTACTCTTGTTTGTTCTAGGTAAATTCTCGGATGTACTGACGCTATTTTTTAAATTTTTTGCGTAAATTTTGTTACTTTTGATGCTGTTTTGCCACCAACTTTCATTATTTTAAACGCCACGGATTGTTAAGTTGATTTGGGAGAAATATTTTAGCAGTGCGATCGAATATTCTAGTAAAAAGCGATCGCGTCACGTTCTTCGCGTACTGAGGGCGGTAAGGATAAGTGCAGTGCATTACTTTAATCGGTTTGTCGATCGTATAAGTGGCTTTCCACTGGTCTAAGTAGTTGTAAACAGGCGACAATGTTTTCATTTTTGGTTTTACCGCTTCGATCCCAGCAGCAAAAGCACCTTGATCTCTCAACATTAGCAGGTTTTGATTAGTAATTACTATCTCGAAATATTTCTTAAAATCTTGGAAAAACTTTTGATTTTTAGTGCTTTTTTTAAAAGCGATAAATCCGCTATTGTATTGAATACTATTTTCGCTCAAAGGTAATCCTACAGATTGCAAAGTAGACAGAATATCTCGCTCAACTCTTAATAAATGAGCAGCTTTAGCGATTGCAGGTTGTAGATCTTCAGTCACCAGGAAATCCACTTCATCAAGATAGTCAAAAACCTCATCTATTGGCGACAACAAACAAATATCGCAGTCCATGTAAATAGTCTTCTCAAAAGGAGAGCCGTCATACAAAGCCACCTTAGCTTGCCGCGAAGCCAAAACAGGATTTTCGTCAGGCGGTGCGGGCTGCAATTTCACATTTCCAAACGCCAGAAGTAAAGGATATAAAATCCGAGGAACTCTATCTATTAAAACAACAATGGGTTCGCGGTGAAATTTCCTGACTGATGCCAAAAAATGAATGCAATCTTGGAATGAGTAAAGACCTGTTAAAATAGTGATAAATCCCTTGGTTTCTACTTTCATTAAAAAATTAACTACTTTAGTTTTGCTGTTCGTTTTGTGGACTTTGGCGTTCAGGTTTTGAGGCGGACTGAAGTTTGATGCTGCGAACCTGGTTTTTTAAGTAAAAATTAAGGAATCTAGTTTGTCAAGAATTTCCGCATCTTGTTTGAGGTCGAATTTGCGCGCAAAGTGAAAGTTGCCGTTAGTAATTGTCGCATAATCTTGCACTGTCAGCGTTCTTGGTGAACCGGCGATTGCATTGGTATAATCAATATAGCGTTTGTCGTCATTCACCAGATTTAAGTTTTTATTGTTGACCAAGATAGTCTGGATGAAAGACTCTTCTGGAACTACTGTTTTTTGATAGTAATCCACAAAATCCGGGCGACTGTTCGCAAAATATTTGATGTATTCAACGCACTTTCTAGAAAGAGTATACCACAGCCGCCGTAGCAAATAAACCGATCGCTAAATAAGGTCGATCGGCGCGGTATCCCCACCAGCGGGCCGTAACTCAGGTAAAATTGCAGCGGAGTCAATTTTTGCACAGCCGACAACTGCTGAAACTCTTTCAAAAAATTGTAACTCCAGCGGCCGGGAATTCGCCAGTAACGGCAATAATACCGTTTGAATCCCTTCTGTTTGTCCCAAGGTATTCCCTCAGCCAAAACATCCCAGTACCGAATAAAACCATCCGAGTCAGTTTTCGCGAGAAACTCCTCAGTTTTTGACAGCCGTTGAGTCGGATAATCTTGGCCGGTCAAATTAATCAGCCAGTCAAAATCAGAATTATTGGCAAACAACCAGTCTATCGCATTTAAATAGGGTTGAACTTGACAAGAAAAATCGGCGCGGATTAAATATTCTTGATTCGTCAACAAATGAATGTTTGACAATTCTTGCAGCGGAGTCAAGTCTAAATCGCATCTATTAAAGTTGTGGTTGATCGGGATTTGAGAATTAGGACTCGATTTTTTTATAGTGCGAACCAGGCGATAAATTTGTTGGGGATTTTGATGAGTTTGGATAAAATAGCAAATTTTCACGGCTATTTCTTAGAGATAAATTGATTGAGGCGGCTTTGGAGGCGGTTTGCTTTCATAATTAGATGGCGGCGGGCTAAAAATATTTGCTGCTGCCAAATAGATGCGGTACACCAACGATAATATGCAGGAACAGCTACGTTTGTCAAAAAATTGCGCCACTGCGAAATAATCTGGGCATTTGCCGTTTCCTGTGCTCTGATTCTACCATTTTCGATCGTTGCCGCGCGCAAATTACGATCGCCCCGCAGCATCTCAACAGCAGCAATCGCTTCCTCCGGCGAAGCTACTTCTATGTAATCGAGTTGGCTTTTGCGTTCCCTGCGGTATGCAGATTCGCGGCCGAGAACCGCCGGAATGCCCGCGTGCCAAGCGTTAATCAATTTCGAGGGAGGTTTCGAGTCAAAAGTGAATTCGCCCTCAAAACTGCGAACAGCCACAATCACATCAACTTTACTGTAATCGTGCCAGCGATCGCACCCCACGACTTTCCAATCCAAACCCAAAGCGCCGAGTTTTTCGCCCCAAGAAGGTGCTTGCAATTCCGGTGCTAGACTGTCTAAAACGCCGAAGAAGGCTGCATTCTCAAAGATTTCGCCCCGACGGACCCGAATCGCGGGGAATTAACCCTGGTTGCAGCCAAAATTTGAGCGGATGACACTGCCATAAAAAGGGCGATCGACTAAATAGCGGATCGCGATCGTTCTGCACTACTTGTAACTGAGCGTAAGGGTGAGGTTCTCTATCCACTTTAATACAAACAACCAGCAACTTTGGCAGCGGTTGCAAATTGTCGGATAAAAAATCTCGATGCGACAGCACGATGCCTTCATCCGGCATAAAATCTATTAATTGACACTGCAACCCGTCCGCTTTCAAATAAAGATAAGTTTGCAGAGTCCAATCATACTTTCCCCGGCCGTACCTGCTACCCCAAGAACTCATCCACTGCCAGTATTTTTCAGGAATTTCTGGCAATTTTCCTGCAGGCCACTGGCTTTTAGGAATGTAAAAATAAATCGGCGGTAAACTCTCATTCATTCATCTAGCTTGCAATTGAGAAAGAGCGATAGGCGCATATTTTATGAGATATCAGTATGGAGGGGGCAGGTTTACATAATTTGTCGATAATTATCAAATATACCAATCCTAAATCATTTGTGAATTTCTTGCTCCCTCCCCTGATTCAAGGGGAGGGTTGGGGTGGGGTAAAAAACTTACGACTCCTGCAAGGATTGCTATATATCGGCGAGGGGAGTCCCTACAAAATTAACACGATCCAAGTCTGAATCAAAGTGACATGATATCAGCCTTCACCTGCTGTAAACCAACTTATTTTAAACGGGGCGCGCAACCAGAGTTCGATCGAGGATTGCGAGAGTCAGCAGCATTACCCGGATTGTATCCAACCAGCGTAACTTCCCCTTTTGCATTCATCACCCAACCGCGCGCGGGAACCACTTCCTGAGTTTTTTTCTCCATTTCTTCCCTCGAACTTCTATCCGTAACATCCCTTAAATCCGTTCCAGAATCCGCTGCCGAACCTTCCACCCACGGAAACGGTGCAGGTTCGCTGCTGAGAACATCGTTAGGACTCGGTGGCACTCCCCCTTTCCCAGTGACTGTAAACTCGTTGTCGCCCCCTTCGAGACAGGGATTTGCAGCAATTAATGCCGCCCGATCGACCAAATTTTGCGGCAGTTCCACTAAACCTTGAGCCGGATTCACCCCAGCAGGGCTAAACGTTACTGTCCCTTGCAAAGCCGGGCCGCCACTTTGGGAAATAGCCGCAATATCGCTGGTGGGAAGCAGAGAAGTAGGACTTACTTGCAAATCTGCAAATTGAGCATCTGTTAATCCCAAAGTACCTCGAACCTGTTCGCGAGTGGCTGCTGCAAAGCCCAAGACATTGGGGACATTGACATTCACGCGACCACCTTGGGCCGATCGCGCATTAGCAGTAATATCGCTATTTTCCTTGGGTAAAGCAGCCAGAATATCGCTTTTAATATTGATATTACCGCCGCCAGAACTACCTGCATCAGTTGTGATTCTGCTCCCTCGGCGTAACTGGACATCCCGTGCTTCGAGGTTAATATTTGCTCCGGCACCGGATTCAGTTCTACCGTCAATGGTGCTTTGGTTGTCAAGGGAAATTGAGTCTGCTTCCACGTTAATGTTACCAGCCCGTCCCGATCCCAAGGCTTGCAGATTGAGTGTTCCTCCATTGCGAAGAATCAATTGCCCGACATTCAGATTCAACGAACCTGCATTCGCCGTAGCATTGGGATTGATTACACCAGATGCAATCCCAACGGAAATCTGAATTTGACTGTTAAATTCACCTGACCCCCCATTACCTATCACGTTTACGCGGCCTGCATCAAGCGTGATGCTTCCGGCATCTCCTCTGCCTAAAGATGCCGTAGAAATAATTCCCCCATCCCGTAGAGTGATTACAGGTGTAGAAATGTTCATGCTCCCTCCGGGACTGGCAGAGTAGGCATCAGCGGAGATGAAACTAGCAGTCCGACTCCCATTTGCCAAAACTCCAGAAATACCCTCGACTGTTACTGACTCAGAGCTTCTAATTGTTAAATTACCTCCTTGCCCCGCAGTTGTATTCAACGGTTGGTTGCCAACAACAGATCCGCTAGATAAACTAATTCCGCCTCCTTCAGAGATAATCAACCGCTTCGTGTCGATATTAATGTCCCCGGCTCTCCCCTTAGTGCTGACGGCGGTTGCGCCGATAAAGGTTGGGGTAGGATTGCCGTCGGGAGTTCGCAAAATTTCTACTGATTCGGAAGCTTGAATATTGATATTCCCCGCTGCTTCTTCACTGCGAGTAATGCTGACGATACCAGCGCCATCGCGCACTCTTAAACGTTCTCCCTCAAAGGTGAAACTTCCTCCCTTACCCGTACTCCCCGCAATTGTGCCGCTGTTGATCCCAGAACCGGCCATATCAAAAACCCTGGCACGGAAGGTCATATTTCCGGCGTTGCCAGCACCTAACGTGGCGCTACCCAATACGCTTCCATTGTCTATCAGCAATCGTCCTGTATCGATCGTGATGTTTCCGGCGTTTCCTGTGCCGTTGGTGCTAGTTACCAAAATAATTTGCGGGTCAAAAGGATTTGTTAGAGAGTCGATGGCAGGGTGTCCCCCACCATCTCTCCTACAAAACCGGGAAGAGCGACTTTCACCGCACACGGCTCCTGAGTGATGTAATCCTGGTTATGGATACAGTATGATCGCATAATG
>NZ_JBARVX010000463.1:0-15414 GCF_049646505.1 Microcoleus sp. | reverse complement strand
TTTAAGAACAGACGCACCGTACAACTACATATAAGGTGCGTCAGTATTGATGATTTTTTCGATGGCCGTTAACTTCATACTGACGCACCCTACGGCTAATATCAAATCCTCTCTTCATCGGAATAGTAAATTCGAGTCAACAGTCAACAGTCAACAGTCAACAGTCAACAGTCAACATCACCTGACGGTGTAACCGGAAATGATATAACTTCCTCTACTGATAAACCCAGCGCTTCTGCCACTTGCTCTGTATTCAATCCCATTGCCAACAACCGAGGGATAGCATCCCGCCGCGCTTGGGATTCTGCACTCAAAGCCTGCTCTGCTAAGGAAGCTCGTTGCTGTTCGACAGCAGCTCGTTCTGTACCTGTCAGCAGCAAATTGCCCTCGCTGTCCCACCACCGCAGCCACAGCATAGTCTGGTTTTGATAACTGCCTTCCCACAGTCCTAATTCTACGCCCATTGGGGCGATCGGATAATGATCGCGATCGTTCGGAAGCAACGGTTGGTAAAACCCATTGTTCAGGCTGTAAACCTCCAGCCTGCCACTATTGATCTCATAGATGCCATAATACGGAATCCGCACAATCCGCTCATATACCCAAAACTTCCCAGGCCTTTGCGCCTCGCCGACTTCAGAGTACGATAGCGGCGTTGTATCCCGCTCTTGGGAACCGTCTCCCGATGCGAACTCCAAAGCAATCATCGGAGCCATGAATTCCCGCCACAGCACGTAAGAGCGACGAATCTGATTTCCTAGTCTTGGTGGTACGTTCGGCACGTAGAACCAGTCAGGAGCTTCGGCTCCCTTTTCAAGCGGGTCAGTTTCTCGCCAGTAGATGCCGCAGTCTTGGCCTATAGCATATTGCCCGTCGGGATGAAGCCCCTGCAACACCAGCCCGATCGAATCAGTTAAAATAATACTCTGGGGATGCTCCTGAAAATTCTTCACGAAAGTGCCGTCTTCCTCTGGCAGTTGAGTGTGGTCGGGGAAGGGAGAGGGGAGGACAATCTTTTCGGTTGCCTGAGTCATGCGACCTCTCAAATATTGCAGCTTACCTAAATATCTTAACTCAACCTTCCTCCGAAATCCTCACCTTATTACCGATCAACTTCAGAAAACTCGCTCCAAAATGTTGAATCTCCAAAAAATTAGCACAAGCAGGAGTTGACTTGTAAACTCTAAAAGTCCGCATAATTCCCAAAGTTGCCGCACTTTCCAGCGGGCCGATAAAGCTAGTATCCCTGTCCAAAAAATGAGACTGCTCGGCCCAGTGAGCCATCTGTTTCGCATTCAAAAAATAACAGCCGGAATGAGGATTCAAAGCCCGCTCAAAAGAAATTGGCTGTTCCATAATTTTTCCCGCCAACTCCCGCTGCTCCTCCACATTTTGAAACTTAGCAGTAGCTCCTCCCGCTAAATCGCCATCAATATATGCTTTAAAAACAGCTCCTTGAGGCGATATTTCGTAACGGTTCGGTTGCAGCAAATTTGCATTCCCCCCGTGATGCGTAAACCAATTTAATTTACTAAAAAACCACGGGTCATGCAGAATTAAATCATCTTCCAAATAACAAAAATAATCGTATTTGTCAAGACACGCTCGCAAAACTGCTTGACACTCAAACCCCAACAGCAGCGGCTCGCATTTTGTAGCGTGGTGCATAAAAGACCTAGGCTGTACCGGCAATTGAGGCAAGAGGTGATAGCCTTGAGTCGTGCAAACAACAATGTCAATTTCGTGCTTTTGAGCTTGATTTGAAGGGATAGTTGCACATTCGCTAATGTGAATCATGCACTGAGATTGGCCGTACAAAGCTTGCAGCGATGTGACGCAAGCAGTTAAAGCATTTAATCGGGGTTGCGGGTCGTTTCGCTGGGAAGCGTGTTTCCCGTCGCCGCTGGGATTGTAAAAGTGAGCAATAGTGAAGAGAATTCGCATTGGTGTGGAGTAACAATTAAAAATTAAACAATAAAGCAGAACGATCGCACAATAACTATAAATCTTACCGCATTTAGTCACCAAATAACTCCGGCAATCTTCCTCGCAACTCAGCATTCAAACGCGGCAACTCATCCCGCATTTGCAAGTACCAGTCTCGCCGCTGCCGGTAGTGCCCGCACAGCAAGCGGTTGTCGCGCACCCATTCGTAAGCGTTCGCGGCTATTTCTTGGCGCACAGAAGTATCGTCAATTAGCGAATTTAGCTTAATTTCAAACTCTCTTTCATTTCGATAAATCAACCCGGTTTCACCTTCGACAATCGAATGTTCGTACACGGTGGGACTTGCCAAAACCGCAACTCCCCGCGCCGCACATTCAATGAACTTTAAATCAGATTTCATTTCGTTAACCGGGTTGGCAACGAGCGGCAGCAAAGCTATATCGCAACTGTACATAATTTCTTGATATTGTTCGTAACTGCAAAATGGCTCAAATTCTTTTTGCTTTATTTCCAGCGCTTCAAAAAAGCGGCGGTCGTGGATGACTTTAACTCGAATCCGATGTTTGTGTGCGGCTAAAACTCGATTGAGCGCTGCCATAATTGGCTGCCAATCTTGTTCGCGGTTGAGCGCACCAAAAAATATGGTGACTGTATTTTCTGTTGGGTAAATTCGCGCTGGGGGCAGAAAAGCTAATTGATTGGGAAATACGGCAACATTGGGATTGTAGTGCCGCAAAATTTTGGCTAGCGGTTCTGTCGTTGTTTGAACGCAGTGACAGCCGCGATAGCTGAGGTAATTGTTGTCTGCATATTCGCGGCGGCGGATGGGATTGTCGTCAATTTCAGCTACTATTAAGTAGTCTTGTTTTAGCAGTTCTTTGAGTTGGGGAATGTAGGCGGGATATTGCATGATTGTCCGCTGCCAGATGAAGACTTTTTCTTCTCCAGCTAGGGGGCTAATTAATTCTGCTGCTTTCACTCCGGAGACGGTGCGGACTCCGGGAATTGTGGCGCTAAATTTGTCTGGTTCCAAAACTCGCACGCGATCGCACCCTGTAGGAGCCATAATGATAGTTTGGATCAGCAGTCTGCGGGGCGGTACGGCCGATTTGGTCGATCGCGCGATATAATATTCAGCACCCGTTTCCGTAGCAAAATCCGTCGCTGTCAGCTCTAAAGCCTTCACCATTGGATGCAGCAATTGCTGGAAGCGGACAAAAGTTTCGGTTTTGTGTCCCTTCCCTTGCAGTTCGTAAACCTGCAATCCGGCATCAGCAAATAGCGATTTAACACTTTCTAGGGTAAACCAGTGCTGCATCTTGCTGTCGGGATTTTCCCAATTTCCCCGCAACAGATTGACAATGCGCCGCCAGTATTGAGCGTTGGGGATGGCGGCGAAAATTTGCCCGTCTTGGTTGAGCAAACCACTGTACTGCTCGAGGACATCCCAGGGATTTTTGAGATAGGGTAGCAAGTTGCCAAAAATCAAACAATCGACGCTTCCGGGGGCGATTTCGAGACTTTCGACGGCAAGTTCTTCAATATCGGCTACCGTCACCCAGTTTAGCCGATCGACTGCAATCTTAGCTTTTTCGCGATCGCGCTCAATACCAATATACTGACAGTGGGGATTTATCTGCCTGTATTCTTCACCAGTCGAACCCGTACCGCAGCCAATTTCGACAATGACTTTAGCATCCGGCGGTAGCAGCTTCAAGAAATCGTGGTTGGCGCGATCGATCACTTTGTCTAAAATTCCTGATTAGTTTATTGTAAAATCAAACAGAGCAACCCGTGCGACAGAAAACCAGCCGAAAGTTAGCATGGCGATGCCAGTATACAATGGCGATCGGCACATTTGTCAAGAACAAAATTTTCAGCCACCAACTCATTCTCTTGCTTTCCCTCCCTTCTCTTCCTCAGCGTACTCTGCGCCCTCTGCGGTTCAATTAAATCCTGTTCCCCCATCCAGCAAAGATTGGTACATCTTAGCAAATATTGAGAACGCGATCGTTTATTCACAACTCCTACCCTCCTCAAGCGCGATTTAGAATATCAATTAATTCAGCTTTTTTATCAAAAAAGTCACCCAACACTTAACTCAGTAAATAAAAAACTATGAACCCCAATCTAGGAATCAACATCGCCGGCTACATCAACGGCGAATTTGGCATAGGAGAAGGCGTTCGAGCAAACATCCGAGCCGCCGAAGCCGCCAAAATTCCCTTAACAATCAACAATTTTACCCGCTATCCCCACCGCCAACAAGACACCACCTATCAAAATTTTAGCCCTGACAATCCGCACCCAGTCAACTTAATTCAAGTCAACGCCGACGAAGTGGCAACCTTTATCAAACATACAGGTGACAGCTATTTTCAAAACAAATACAATATCGGATTTTGGGCCTGGGAAATTCCCCTATTTCCCCCCGAATGGCAGCCAGCATTTAATCACTTTCACGAAATATGGACTTACAGCAATTATTGTGCTGAAACAATTTCCCAAGTCTCGCCAATTTCCGTCATCAAAATCATGCCCAGTATCGCTTTACCCGCACCTTCCCTCAACAGAGAAGCACTGAGTTTACCTAAAAATAAATTTATTTTCCTATTTATATTCGACTTTTGCAGCCGCATTGAGCGCAAAAATCCTTTAGAGGCAATTCAAGCATTTAAACAAGCTTTCGGGGCAGATGAGCGCGTACTGTTGATTCTCAAATCTTCTAATTCAAAGAATTTTCCAGAAGCTCGAACAGCCTTAAACTCAGCTATAGCCAACAATTCAAATATCAAACATCTAGACGGGTATTTGTCCAAAGATCAAATTAACGGTTTGCTCTACAATTGCGACTGCTACGTATCGCTGCACCGCTGCGAAGGATTCGGCTTAACAATGGCTGAGGCGATGTTTTACGGCAAACCCGTAATTGCCACCGGCTATTCATCAAATACAGAATTTATGAACGTCGGCAACAGCTTTTTAGTCAAGTATAAATTAATCCCGATTGAGCGAGATTGCGGGCCTTACAAAAAAGACAATGTTTGGGCCCAACCGGATGTCGGACACGCTGCTGATTTAATGCAGAAAGTTTTCAACAATTACCGGGAAGCTCGACAAATTGGAGCGGTAGGGGCTGAACAAATCAAAACTTTACTCAACCCGCAAGTTACAGGCAATAAAATTAGAAAACGTCTCGAATATATTGCCGAGATTACCGATAATTTTCGCAGCTTGCCTCTGTCAGCAACAGCCAAAACAGAGCCTGCTAAAAATCCGGCTGACTTGTTGCCGTCACAACCCCAAACTCCATCAAAAGCACAACTGCAAAACTGGCAGCCTTTGGTGAGCATTTGCATTCCGACGTACAACGGAGAAGCGTTTATTGAGGAAACAATCAAAAGTGCTTTGGCTCAGACATATACCAACATAGAACTGATTGTATCCGATGACGGCTCCACAGACCGCACAATTGCGATCGCCCAATCATTCCAATCCCAAACATCCGCCGATTTCCGCATCATCCTCCACCGCAACTACGGCTTATCGCAAAACTGGAACTTCTGCATATCCCAAGCCAAAGGCGAATACATTAAATTTCTGTTTCAAGACGACTTGCTAGAACCAGAATGTATCGAAAAAATGGTCGCCCTCGCCCAACAAAACCCAGAGATAGGCATGGTTTTCTCCCCGCGCGGCATCACCATAGCCGAAAATGAATCTCACCCAATTTTGCGGAAAGCTTCCCAATCAATTAAAGATTTGTATAAAAGTTGGTCGAATTTAAAATCTATCCAGCCCGGAAAAGAATTGCTGGGAGATGCTAACTGCTTGAAAAACCCGATTAACAAAATTGGCGAACCGAGTACCGTGTTAATTGCCGCCAGAGTTTTTGCAGAAATAGGATTATTTGATTCTGGCTTATCTCAGTATGTAGACTTAGATATGTGGTGGCGAATCATGGGGAGCTATCACATCGGATTTGTAGACGAAAAACTTTCCTCTCTGCGGATTCATCCCGAACAACAAACCTGGAAAAACTTTGCGGCTGGGGAAAATCATAAAGATGCGGTCAGATTTTACAAAAAACTACTAAATAGTCCTGAATACAGTTTTTTGAATCGCGAAATTAAACAGACAATCCGCCAAAAGTTAGCCCTAAGAACCCAGCCCAGTATATCTGATTTGTCAGCGCTGGTGGAACAGTATAAAAAATCGCCATCAAACAAGTCTGTTCTGGAAAAAATGCGCCAATACCGCCAACAGTTAGCGGAATATTGGTTGAATTTCCCAGCCGAAAAATTAGAAAGTGCTTATTCGCAAGAAGCGGGAAAAGCTCATCAATTGCTGATGGACAGCCACCTGAAATATGAAGTTTTAACTGAGTCGGAACAAAGTTTTGTGCAGCCGTTGGCCGCGAAACTTGCTGAAGCAGGGGAAATTGCCGAGCAGATTCAATATCTTCTCGCAGCGATGCTGTACGGGGAGGCTTATCAGTTGCGGCTAGAGTATAAAAATGCAGCGATTCCCCAGTGGTTTTTTGAGGATTTTATCAAATTTCTATTTCAATCTCCGACTTGTTTTCAGCAGAAGGGAGATGTTGAAAAATACTCGGAATATTTCCAGGGGTTGATAGAGTACGTCGCTACTAATATTGCCCGTTTTCCCGATGCGGAAGTTTGGCGTTATTTGGCTGATTTTATTGTTAAGAATGTTAGCTTTAAGGATTTGTATTTGAGCGATGCTAATCTGCTCGATGTTTTGAGTCAGCGAGCTGATATTATGGAATTTCATTTGAAAAATCTCGGCTGTCAAATAAACTGGGATTTTGCTCCTAGAGAAGTTGGACGAACTAAAATTAGAGTGGGTTTTTTGCTCGATGAAATTAGTTTGAATCCAGAGTTTTTGGCGGCGATTCCAGCTTTTGAATATTTAGACAGAGACAAATTTGAAGTTATCGCGTACAATTTCCAGGTACTGGATGAGCGATTGGGGAAATATTGCGAAAGTTGCACTGACAAGATGGTGCAACTGTCGGAGGATTTGTCGAAGCAAGTAGAGGAAATTCGATCGCACGATTTAGATATTCTGCTAATTTGCACTAATATCGCCGAAACTTCCCAAACAACCGCGCTGCTGTGTTTGCACCGACTGGCGCGGGTGCAAATGGCTACCGCTGCATCAAATCCCACCACCACTGCTGCGCGAAATATCGATTATTTGATTGCTGGAGATTTGACATTGCCCGCAGGTGCTGCTGCAGAGTACCGCGAAAAATTAATTGCTTTAGAAGGTTCGGGAGTTTGTTTGAGCTATCCGGTAGCGCCAGCACCTGCGAGGGTTGAACCGACTCGCAGCAGTTGGGGAGCCACTGATGAATCTGTAGTGTTCGTTTCGGGCGCTCCAGCTTTGACAATTATCCCAGAATTGAGAGAAACTTGGGCAAAAATTATTGCTGCTGTACCGAATTCTATTTTAGTTTTGTATCCTTTTGGTTCGGGCCGAGAAAGCTGGGCGGCGGTGTCTTTTTACAACCAAATTCGATCGACCCTAGGGAAATTTGGGATTGACAAACAGCGGGTTGTTGTGATACGTGCGTTACCAAATCGTGCAGATTGCATAAAATGTCTGAAATTGGCTGATATATATTTAGAGTCCTATCCGTGCAGCGATATCTGCTCTGCTGCAGAAGCGCTGTTGGTGGGATTGCCAGTAGTGGCAAGAAAAGGGCAAAAAACTCGATCGCGCCAATCTGCCGCAGTCCTCGAAGAACTACAACTTCCGGAACTGGTAGCACAGAGCGAGAACTCTTATATAGAGCTGAGTACAGCACTGGGAACCAACCCAAAACTGCGCCGGCACTATCGGGATCGAGTCCAGCAAACAATGGCGGCCAACCCCAAAATTCTTGACAGTCGCGCTTACTCCTACCGGATAGGCAAACTATTTGAAAGGAACCCTTAGCGGGGCAAAGCGTCAAGAAATACACAGCAATAGCGCTAGCTTTCTTGACGCTCTGCTATCATCGGGGGATTGAGAGGTTAGTGGTTGTCGCTTTTTTCCTGCCACAGCTAAATTAAAAGGGAAAGCGCAAGTCAGTTGGAGATAAAAAAATGACAGGACTTTTTCAAATAGGCGATAAATTACTTCAAGCTCAGGATATGCCATCGCTCCTGAAGCGCTATCAGTTGATGCCCCAATTCTTGCGGGGTGTAATAGTAGACCAAGCGATCGCATCCTTTAGTTGCAGTGACGAAGAACGTCAATCCGCTGTTGAGAACTTTCTGGCACAGCACCAACTGACAGCCCCGGAAGCCAAAGAAGCTTGGCTGCGCCAACAAAATATGACAGCAGAAGAACTTCAAGAGATGGCCGTCAGGCCCTTGCTGATCGAAAAATTTAAGCAAGAGACTTGGAGACCTAAAGTAGATAATTATTTTTTAACCCGCAAAGCCAGCCTAGACCACGTAGTCTATTCCCTGGTACGCACCAAAAATCCAGCACTGGCAAACGAACTTTACTTTCGCATCCTGGAAGGGGAACAAAGCTTTGCTGAAGTGGCACGCGACTTTTCCGAAGGGCCCGAATCCAAGTCCGGCGGCTTGTTGGGCCCCGTCCCCCTGAGCCAGCCTCACCCGGCAATCAGCAAACTTTTGTCCGTCAGCAAGCCAAATCAACTCTGGACGCCGCGTCCTCTGGCAGAATGGATGGTAATTATTCGACTAGAACAGTTCATGCCGGCCCAGCTCGACGAATCGATGCGGCTGCGCTTGATTAACGAACTCTTTGAAAGCTGGCTGACCCAACAGGTATCGGAAATTGGCCCGCTACAGCCCCTCTCTTCGGTGTCTTCCATATCGTGACCGCAAGCAATTGGGTATGTTGCCCCGGTTGCGCGGCCGCGACATCAATCTAAAATCAAAAATTAAAAATCTAAAATCGGATGACTTCTGCCGCTGTTTCCCTCTCCCAAATTCAGGATTTTTTAGCTAAAACACCCCCGTTTGACCGACTCTCAGAGACGGCTTTGTCAGCCTTGGTGGCTAAATGCCAACTCCTCGGCTACCGGACGGGGCAACCCCTGTTTGAACGGGAAAAAATGCCGACTCAGGTGGCAATTATTTATCAAGGTCAGGCGAGGCTGCTGGGCTTTGACCAGCGATCGCAGCGCCACGTCAGTTTGCGGTTGGTGCAGTCAAAGGAAATTCTCGGCTGGGCTGGCTTGGTCAGGGGAGTTCCCTGCGAAACGGCGATCGCCTCTACAGACGTAATTGCGATCGTCCTACCTGCTGAAGATTTCTTGAACGCAGTAGAAAAACAGCCGACATTTGGAGAAGCCTTTCGCGAACACTGTTCTTTGAGCGAAGTATTTGAACTGTTGAGCCTGGAATTGCAGCGCCAAGCTGACGGTACTTCCAATCTCAAGGAACTCACGGTGCACGCTTGGGAAGACGCGACAGTTGTCAACGTGCCAAACGGCAACAAAAAAACTCAAGACCTCGCCCAAGACTTAGATGCCGATCGAATTTGGCTCGTCAGCAGCGGCGTCTTGGGCGACTTTCCCACCGGCAGCCGCTTCTCTGCGGAAAATGCAGCTAAATCCTTGAAAGTAGAAGGCCGCGCCGGCGCGCGCTTGGTCGGCTTCCGCGAGCCCCCAGAACCGCAACCAGAGTCACAAATCGAAACTCCGACACACGCCCCAGGCGTGACGTCCCTTGGTGGTGAAAAATCGCTGGAGATTAAGCCCGCACCACCTCCTGCAGACCCGCGAGCCGAAGTACCAAAGGATACGAAATATCCGATTTTCCGTGCCAAGGGAACAATAGATGCCCCCCTAGCTTGCTTCCAAATGTTGAGCAAGTATTTCGGCATCAAATTTCGTCGGGATATCATCCGCAAAGTTCTAGAAAATCAGTTAAAAACCGCTGGTGCGATCAACTTGCAAGCCTGCGGGGCGATCGCCCAAAGCATCGGCCTCACGCCCCAATTAGCGCAAGTCCCAGCCGAAGCCATCAACCGCATCAAAGCTCCGGTAATGATTAAATGGGAAGACAGCTTTGCCATTATTTACAGCATCACCGAGCAAGAATTGGTGATGGCAACGGCCGAAAAGGGGCTGATGCGGAAGCGGATACCTCAGTTTAAAGAAATCTGGGGAGAACTAGGAGAAGTTCTGCTGCTGCAAGCTCCGCAAGTCGAGCAAAAAGAGCAGTTCAGCTTCTGGTGGTTTGTGCCGGCACTGATGGAGCACAAAACAGTGTTTTTTGAAGTGCTGTTAGCCTCGTTTTTTGTACAGTTATTCGGTCTTGCTAACCCATTAATCACTCAAGTAATTATTGATAAAGTATTAGGTCAGCGCAGCATTGACACCTTGGATATTTTGGGGGCGTTTCTGTTAGGTGTTGCCCTGTTTGAAGGACTGCTAAACGGTTTGCGTACCTTCTTATTTATAGATACTTCCAACCGCATCGACGTTAAATTGAGTGCGGAAGTAATCGACCACTTGCTCCGGCTGCCGCAGAATTACTTTGACAACCGGCGCGTCGGAGATTTGGTTTACAAATTCAGCATGATGGGCCAGATTCGGGAATTCATGACGAGTACAGCTTTAACAGTTGTTCTCGATGCAGTATTCTCGGTGGTCTACGTCGCGGTGATGCTTTCCTACAGCGTGAAGCTAACCTTCGTATCTTTGGCAGTGATACCGGTACTGGCGCTGATGATTATTCTGATCAATCCGCTGGTGCTGCGCCTGATCAAACAAAGAAATATGCGTTTTGCTGACTCTCAATCTTATCTAGTAGAAGTAGTCAGCGGAATTCAAACTGTTAAGGCTCAAAATATTGAATTGAAATCCCGCTGGGAGTGGTCTAGCCGCTACGCAAAATACATTACAGCCAGTTTTAAAACAATTATCACGGGGACTACAGCAGGTACGGTTAGCAGCTTTTTAAACCAGGTGGGTAACTTGGCTCAGTTGTGGGTGGGAACTTATTTGGTACTGGGAAATGACATGACTTTGGGTCAGTTGATTGCTTTCCGAATTTTTTCGGGGAACGTGACTGGTTCGCTGCTCAGATTTGTGAGTGTGTGGCAGAGTTTCCAAGAAGTCTCGATGTCGATCGATATGCTCAAGGATGTGGTCGATACGCCGACGGAAACCAGCGAGGAAGACAGGAGCAATATCCCGCTGCCGGCAATTCAAGGGGATGTTAGGTATGAGGAGGTTTCCTTCCGATTCCTAGAAAGCGGGCCGCTGCAATTAGCCAATGTGAATTTGGAATTTCCCGCTGGCAGTTTTGTGGGAATTGTGGGGGGAAGCGGTTCCGGGAAAAGTACGGCGATGAAGCTGTTGCAGCGTCTGTACGCGCCGCTGTCGGGCCGGATTTTTATTGACGGTTACGACATTGCCAAGGTGGAATTATATTCGCTCCGCAGCCAACTAGGCGTGGTGCTGCAAGATACTTTGCTGTTTAACTGTACAGTCCAAGAAAATATTGCTCTGAGCAATCCCGATGCGAGTACGGATGAGATTGTGCGGGCGGCAAAACTAGCGGTGGCTCACGATTTTATCATGGGTTTGCCTGCCGGCTACAATACGGTGGTGGGAGAGCGGGGTGCGTCGCTTTCTGGGGGCCAAAGACAGCGTTTGGCGATCGCCCGGACGATTTTGCAAAACCCGAAACTGCTGATTTTGGACGAAGCTACAAGCGCCCTCGACTATCATTCCGAACGCCAAGTTTGCAATAACTTAGCAGAATCTTTTGCCGGCCGCACGGTGTTTTTTATCACTCACCGCCTGACTACCATCCAAAACGCCGACATAATTATTATGATGGATCAAGGCTCTGTAGTCGAACAGGGCAGTCACAAAGAATTAATGGCTCTAAAAGGACGTTACTATTGCCTCTTCCAACAACAAGAGTCATCGAATACTTGATATCTCACAACTCACAACTCACAACCGATAACGAACAATTAATAATTTGGGAAGTAACAAATGGCTATGAAATCGATCACGCTTTCTGAGCAACCAATCATTCTAGAAAAACCAGCGATTTGGTCGCACTTGTTTTTGTGGATGATCATGCTGATGACCACTTCCGGTGTAGTTTGGGCTTATTTTGCTAGCGTAGAGCAAGCTGTCCCGGCTGTCGGCCAATTGGAACTAAAAGATGGTGCTAGAGACATCCAAGCTCCTGCTACAGGGGCGGTGGTGAGACTTCACGTTGAAAATGGCGATCGCGTGGAAAAAAACCAGCCTCTGCTCACTTTCAACCCCATAGCACCCGCAGCCGATTTAACGTCAGTCCAGAAAACTAAAGAGGCCCTGGAAAAAGAAAATAAATTTTACGAAGATGTTGTTAGCGGCAAAGTTCAAGGCCCTATTCCTTCTAATTTAGAATCGACAATCAAGGACAGACAGAGCCTCGCGGCACAAAATCAAGTGCTGCAAGCTTTGATTGACGAGCTGTACCTCAACCGGGGAGCCAGCGGAAATTTTGATTCCTCCCAGCAAGGACTTTATGTTAATTATCGATCGGAATTTCTCTCTCGCGTAGCCTCCGCCCAAGGTCAAGTTCAGGAGTTGGACAAACAACTGAAGCAAGCTGAGAATGCTGAGAAAGCCGCCGGCGCTCAAATGACCGTAGCACAGCAACAATTGGGTTTTGCTCAGAACCAATTAAATTATGCTCAGCAACAATTGGGTTCTTCGCAAGAGCAAGTCAAATCATCTCTGGCTCAGAAAGATTTGGCTGACGAACAGTTAGCGAAATCCAAACAGGTACTGAAGTCTAATCAAGCCATTCTGGGCAGGCTAGGCCCCTTGGTAGAGGAAGGAGCGATCGCCGAACTGCAAAAAGAAAAGCAAGAACAAGATGTTTTCAGAGGGCAAAGCGAGGTTCTCAAACAGCAAGATCAAATCAAGCAGCGCGAAGGTGAAATCAACGCCCGCAAAGGCGAAATTAACACGCGCCTCGGTGAAATAAATACGCGCCGAGGCGAAATGAACGCGCGTCAAGGCGACATCGAAAAAATTACGGCAGAAATAGAGCGCCAGCAAGGAGAGCAAGCGCGCATTCAGGAGTCTATAGCCCGCGCCGAAGAACAGTTGAAAAACACTAAGGATGCTTGGGCCAGAGAACTGTACACCAAAATTGCTGATAACGAAAAACAAATTGCCAGCAGCGATTCTCAGCTTAGCCGCTTCAAAGTGGAAAACCTCAAAAAGCTGTCCGAGGTAAATGCTCAGCTAGAAAAAGCGCAGCAAAACCGCGACACTCAAGTGCTGAAGTCTCCAGTATCGGGGGTAATCTTTGATTTGAAACCTTCTAAGAAGGAGGATGCGAAGTTAAATATAGCCAACGATCCGATTTGCCAATCCATTATTAACTCAGTGCTGAAGCCTGGGGAACCCCGCCCGAAACGCTGCGAAGAAGCTTATTATGAAGCGCAGCAAACTGAGAAACTGCTCAAGGTTTTGGACGACGAAAACGGTCTGGAAGCAGTTGTTTACCTGGAAAACAGCAACGTAGCTCTGGTATTGGATGCCATGAGACAAAAGCGCGAGAAATTGGAGCCGTATCACGACAAACAATTAGATGGAGAAAAAATTGACTGCGAAAAAGGTAAAAGTTGCGTTTGTCCTGAGAAGGAAGTTAATAGAGAGAAATTGGGTCTGACGAAATACGCCTGCGTGCCTGTTGATGTAAATGTTGAAGCTTTCCCTGCCTTGGAGTTTGGTACTGCTGAGTGTGAAGTGAAAGAGATTAGCAAGGATGCTGAGCCTCCTACCGAATTGCGGAAATACTACGCTTTCAAAACAAAAATCAAGCTCAAAAATCAACAGTTTGTTTTGAACAAGGACAAGCCAAATCAACAGGAAGTTAACTTGCAGTCGGGAATGGCCGTAAGCTCTAATATCAACATCGGCAAGCGGACTGTTTTGCAGATGTTTATCAACCGATTTACTGGCAAACTGGATACGTTCAAGACTGTTAAGTAGCGAACAGTTGACGGTTGACGGTTGACGGTTGACGGTTGACGGTTGACGGTTGACTGTTGACTGTTGACTGTTGACTGTTGACTGGATTTTACACTTCCGATGCTACCGGATTTGATGTTAATGAAAAAAATTATTTTATGTAGTCTATACCTAATTCCTGTTGTCCTGTTAATCGGATTTGTAGCGAATTTTAGCATCAACGTTCCCATCGATGACGAGTGGAGATTAGCCCCCTTGTTTGAAAAAATCGCTCAGGGAAATATAACTTTTAACGATTTTTGGGCCTTGCACAGCAATCACCGCATAGTGTTCCCGAAAATAATTATTTCGCTGCTGGCTTTTGCTTCTAGATGGAATATTAATTATCAGTTGTGTCTCAGTATAGGTTTGGCGGTGCTAACTTTTATCGCCACCTACAAGTTAGGTTCTCTGCAAGCTAAAAATGGAGATAATTTGTGGCATTTAGCTAATATTTTAACTTGTATTTTGGTGTTCTCCCTGGTTCAGTACGAAAACTGGCTTTGGGGATTTCAATTAGCCTGGTTTTTGGTAAATTTGTGTTTTGTATCAGCGGTTAGTGTGCTGGTTTCAAATAACAAATTTTCGCCTAAAATTAGAATATCTCTTGCTGCTGTATTCTGCTTTATTGCTAGTTTTTCCCTGGCTCAAGGTTTGCTTTCTTGGTTGGTGGCGATTCCGGCTGTGATGGCTTTAGAAGGAAAAAGATTACATAAAAAAATCAGATTAATTGTATGGATGTTGCTGTTTGTGGCAACTTGTGCTATTTACTCAATAGATTATCATCCGAGCCGGAAAACAAGTATTATTTCATTGTTGAGTAAGCCGCTGGTGGTAATTGATTATTTTTTGAGTTTGTTGGGTTCGCCAATTGTGCGATCGCCCGGAGTTTCAGCATTGGTAGGATTGGTAATATTCGCAAGTTTTATATTTTTTCTATGGTATTTTGGGAGAAAGATTACCGAGCATCGTGAGGCTTTACCTTGGCTGTTAATAGGTTTGTTTTCGGTTTTATCGTCTTTGTTTATTACCGCTGGGAGGGCAGAATTTGGGGCGGTTCAGGCGATCGAATCTTCGAGATATACGACTAATTCGATTTTGCTGTTGATTGCTATAGTTCAGCTAGGACAATTGTTTGTTAGAGAAACAAAACCTCTGTTAAAACTTAACTATAAATTTATTTATCGGGGATTTGCAGGCTTATTAATTGCTACAATTATTGTTAACTCCCAGCAGGCGATCGCCCAATCTCGCCCTGCACTCCTTTACAAACAAGGCGCTCAAAATTGTTTGCAACTAATTAACTATTTGGAACCGTCGGAGTTTTTCAATAATTCGCCAGAAAGCTGTTTGAGGGTGCTGAGCAAAAAAACTTGGCTGGTGAGAGAAGGCGCTGCAATTCTCGATCGAATAGGTTGGAGAAAGTTCGCTAAAAATGTAGA
>NZ_JBARVX010000462.1:0-2461 GCF_049646505.1 Microcoleus sp. | reverse complement strand
ATGGGCGATCGCCCATATAACCGTCTCGATCCAAGTCTTCAGTTTTTGGGGTTTCTGAAGTTGAGGGGAATTCTAGTCGAATGTTTATATCAATTGTTAGTGTATTTTGATTTTCAAAACCCATATCAACTATTTTTACTAAAGCATCTATCGGTAAAGAACTACTTAATTTAGCTTTCACAGAAGACTGAGTTTTATATCCGGCTTCCTGTAGCCGATCGCAAATATTGCGCCAATTTCCTACAGGTTCGTTAGGTACATCAGCGAGTTTTTTAACATATTGGTATAAAGTTTTACATAAATAAACCTCTGCACTTTTGGAAGTCTGAAACAGTTGGCGGGCGATTTCGGCGGGACTGCAACCGGAAAGCAAGCCTCGGAGGTAGAGTTTTTCGGTTTCTGTGAGTCCCCGGCGCGATCGGGGTGAGATTTGCCGTTTAGCTTCTGCGAAAGCTTGGTATAGCCTTTCTAAGTCCCAGTTTTTGGCGGCTTCGGCAAATAAGTCTTCCTTTGGTACCATTTTCGGGTGTGTTGAGATATGACTAACGACAGCATAACCGAAATTGCTAGCGTTTGTTAGTTGTGTGTTAACAATAAGTAGTCTAGTATTAAATTACCGACTCATTGTCTAAGTGCAAATACTTAGATAAGCCGGAAAGTGCGATCTCAATATTTCAAATTTTGCCTGTTTAGTTAACTTTCGTTAGTCAGACAGTTAGTTTTTGTTCCTTAAACTGAGGTATTGCAATGGCTAAAGGTGATGAAATAGCAAAAGCAGCAGGTTCCGCAGCAGCAGGTGCTGCTGCGGGTGCAGGTGCGGTAGCTGCTACAGGTTTTACAGCCGTTGGTGCCGTTGGCGGAGGTGCTGGTATTGGTGCTGCCGCTGGCCCGATTGGTATAGCCGTAGGTGCATTAGCAGGTTTGGCATTTTACGGGATTACTAAGGCTCTTTCTGACGACTAAACAGTGACTCGCGCCAGAGACTTAAGTTTCTGGCTAATAACTAAAGTCTGTTGTTGATATTAAGCGCTTGTTGCAGGAGTCCGCCGGGGGTTAAAAGCCCCTGGCGGATAGGTGGGTAAGCGCTAAATATCTATCAACTTTAACCGCGAATTTCTAGCTCTAATTTAGCCAGTCCCTCAACTAAAAAATTTCAATTTATGTCTTCTCAAGAATTTCAAACAGCATACAACAGCATTTACAGTACAGGCACTTTCCTCTTAAAATATCTCAAAGAATTTCGTGACGGACTCCGCATTCAGGGAGATGAAAGTCAAGGGCTACAAAGCATTGAAAACGAGATCAACAAAGCTTTAAATGCTTTGCAACATCAGAAGTATCAAGTAGCCGTCATTGCGGCAATGAAAGCTGGCAAAAGCACCTTCTTAAATTCTATCATCGGTGCTGATGTGCTGGCGAGTGAAACGGCCGCCTGTACCATCTGCCGTACAGATGTCCGACACATTAAACAGGGCGAAACTCCCCAACTTTTAGAGTATCGAGAAGGAGAAAAAAACCCAGTCATTCTTGTTGAGGGTGACGCTGGCAAAATTCAGCAAAAATTCCTGCTGCGTACCCGTGAAATCAGAGAACAAGGCAATCCCGATAACACTACACGCTTTGAGATAGAGCATCCGATTGAAGCAATTAGTGGGTTATCTTCTCTCACAGGCTTTACCTTAGTTGATACTCCCGGCCCTAATGAGTGGGAGTCTGCAAACTTCAACATTAATGCACTTAAGCAAACAGCGCTAGAAGCACTGCGAACCTGCAATGCCATTCTGTTTGTTTTAAACTACGCTTCCTACAAAGATAATGCAGTTGCCGATTTGTTTAAGGATGTTGTCGAAAATCGCAAAGACTTTATAGCCGAAAGCACGGGTAGAATTTATTTTATCCTGAACAAAATTGACCAGAAGACAGAGAGAGACAGAGAAATTGCTGATGTCATCAAGGATTTAGAACGAGAGTTAACTGGCTTTGGGTTTCGCAATCCAGTTATTTACCCTGCTAGTTCTCGACAAGGACTTTTAGCGAAACTGATTCAGCAAGAAAAAGCCACTGAAAAGGAGATCAAAGATTTTGAGGATTTCTTTAGTGCCAAATATGCTGAGAGAGATGAAAAAGGTAGGAGAGTAATTCCTTTACCTGAAGAGATTGCACCAAGAGCTTTGCAAGATAGTGGTATCCTGAACATTCAAGAAACAGTCATTCAAAGGATTACTCAAAATTCAGGCTGGAATCTATTGAGTGAGGTGGTGGCAGAAATCGATAAAGCTGCTAAGGCAATTGAAGATACTCTGAATACAGATATCAGGGGTTGGGAAATGGGGATTGAAGCCCTCAAACAAAAAGTTGAAGAGTACAGGAAACGCTCAGAAAATGCGATGTACAAAGTTGAGTTAGTCAAAAATACTGTCGAGCAAGAAAAACAAATACTAATCCAAGGATTTAGTCAAGG
>NZ_JBARVX010000461.1:0-7233 GCF_049646505.1 Microcoleus sp. | reverse complement strand
GTGTATTGACCAAAAATCTCGGCTCTGGGGCGGTTACTCCGCCTGAAACCAATGTGGTGGAACTAATATCGGATGCGAGTTACCGGCAGATCGTGAAGCGGAGCTATCCCGAAGGGAATCGCACTTTAACAGCAGGCGATGGAGCCACAACTGGCAGTGTGTACTCTCAGTTTCGCAGGGGGCCGTCCAACCGCGTGCAACCGCCGGCCTCTCCATCTGGCAATCCAAAGGTATTTCAAGCTAAAATCAAGCGCCGCGCCGGCGGGACACCGGTGATTGACGTGGTATTTAACGGTAACAAGACTTTTGAGATGATTGTCGATACGGGGGCGAGCGGCACTTTGATTACTCAGCAGATGGCTGTTGCACTGGGAGTGAGGCCGGTACGCACCGTGAGGGCGGGGATCGCTGACGGTAGCGTTGTCGAGTTTCCGATCGGCCTAGTGCGATCGATTCGGGTTGGAGGTGCTGCGATCCAAAATGTCGAAGTAGCCATCGCCAAACAAATGCCAATTGGTTTGCTCGGTCACGATTTCTTTGGCAATTACGATGTAAAAATTAAAAAAGATGTTGTTGAATTTTATGTCCGCTGAGACCCAGCCGGTTCGGAAACCGATTGTTGCTCAACTCCCGTAATATTTGGTTGGCTTTGTTGGGCCAAAGCGCAGAAAATATGTAAACTGATTAGCGGCAGATGTTCCGCAAAATCGGAAATCATGACGATCGAGAAATTAATTATTGTAAATAAGGTATTCGCATGGTACAAGCGTCTGTATCTCCTGTAGTGCTGATTATTCTAGACGGCTGGGGTTATCGTGAAGAAAAACACGGAAATGCGATCGCCGCTGCAAAAACACCCGTGATGGACAGTCTGTGGGCCGCCTATCCCAGAACTCTGATTCGCACGTCGGGCCGGGCGGTAGGGCTTCCAGACGGGCAAATGGGCAACTCGGAGGTCGGTCACTTGAATCTGGGCGCAGGCCGCGTGGTTCCTCAAGAATTGGTGCGGATCTCCGATGCTGTCGAAGACGGTTCTTTGCTGGAAAACCTCGCGCTGGTTCAGCTTTGCGAGAAAGTCCGCGCCACGGGCGGCAAGTTGCACCTGACTGGTCTTTGTTCCGAGGGCGGGGTTCATTCCCATCTCAGCCATATTCAGGGTTTGCTGCAATTAGCAAAGGCGCGGGGAATTTCTGAGGTTTGCATTCACGCCATTACAGACGGCCGCGATACTACTCCGAAAGAGGGTGTGGAAGCTTTAGCAAAGATTGAAAGTTATATAGAAAAGGTAGGGGTAGGTCGGATTGCTACCGTCAGCGGCCGCTATTACGCGATGGATAGGGACAAGCGCTGGGATCGGGTGCAGCGCGCTTATGAGGTGATGACGGTTGAGGGCGCGCCTGATGGTCGATCGGCAGTTGATGTGTTGCAGGCATCCTATGCGGTCGGAGTGACCGACGAGTTTGCGGTTCCGACTCGGATTGCGCCGGGAGCGGTGGCATCTGGGGATGGGATGATTTTCTTCAATTTTCGCCCCGACAGGGCTAGAGAATTGACTCAGGCCTTTGTAGCGCCTGATTTTAATGGGTTTGAACGGCAGTTAATTGAGCCGCTGGCGTTTGCGACTTTTACTCAGTACGACCCGAAGTTGTCGGTGTTGGTGGCTTTTGAACCGCAGAATTTGAACAATATTTTGGGCGAGGTGATTTCTCGGCACGGTTTGCGGCAGTTGCGGGCGGCGGAAACTGAAAAGTACGCTCACGTGACTTATTTTTTTAATGGGGGTCTGGAAGAGCCTTTTGAGGGGGAAGACCGCGAGTTGGTGCAGAGCCCGATGGTGGCGACTTACGATGAAGCGCCCCAGATGTCGGCGAGTGAGGTGACGGATGTGGCGCTGGCTGCTTTGGCAAAGCAGATTTATTCCTTTGTGGTGCTTAATTACGCTAACCCGGATATGGTCGGTCATACGGGGATGATCGGTGCGACAATAATTGCGATCGAAACTGTGGATAAATGTTTGGGGCGGCTGTTGACCGGCATTAGTAAAGCTGGGGGGACGGCAATTATTATTGCTGACCACGGCAATGCTGAGTTGATGTTCGACGAAAATGGGAATCCCTGGACGGCTCACACTACTAACCCGGTGCCGTTTATTCTGGTAGAGGGCGAAGGTGTGAAAATTCCAGCTCACGGCACTGATGTTCCTCTGAGGGCGGACGGTTGTTTGGCGGATATTGCGCCGACTATTCTGGATCTGTTGAGGTTGCCTCAGCCGCCGGAAATGACGGGACGCTCTATGATTGAACCCGCTGATTTTGAAGTTCGCGCCAATCGCACTCCGGTGCGCGTGCGATTGTAGTAGGGACGCAGCAGTAGGGACGCGGCAGTGCCGTCTCCCTACAGGAATTTCAGCGCACCGACTGGATGTGCGCGATCGACCGAATTTGATATCATAATAAATTACCGATTACTAATTACCAATTACCCCCGATTATGAATATAGTTTCTGTGTTACAAATTATCTGGTCTTTGTCTGCTTTCGGACTTGTGGTTCTTGTGTTGCTGCACAGTCCCAAAGGCGACGGTATTGGAGGGATTGGCGGACAAGCTCAATTGTTTACTAGCGCTAAAAGTGCGGAAACGACTCTGAACCGGATTACTTGGGGTTTGTGTATTGTTTTTATGGGTTTGACTGTAATTTTGAGTGCCGGTTGGTTGACTCCTAAATTATAAAAGAATTTTTAACCGCAGATACCTCGCGGGCGAGACACCCGTGCCACATAAATCAATATTGTGGGGTGGGCTTCTAGCCCGCCCTAAACACAAAGTTTAACTGCGGTTGAAAAAATGCGGTTGTGGCAAGTTACGATAAAACTTCGATTTCTGGCAGTGTTTTCACTGGCTTTATGTTGTTTTAGCTTCATAATTTTTACTCAGGTTAATACTCCGGCGGCGAGTCTTTCTCCTCTACCGAATAGTTGGCCGCATCCGCAGGTTCACCCTTTGCCGCCAACCCTGGAAAATTGGCAAGATGCTACCGATAGCGGTGATTATTTTGACCAAGTAAAGCCGCCGAATGTCGGTCATTTGGTTTGGTCGAATTTTCCAATTAAAGTTTTCGTGGAGCATCCGGTTAACATTAATCGCTCTGAAGAATGGAGAGCGGCCGTGTTGGGTGTTGTGCGGGAATGGGGAGTTTATTTGCCTTTGGAGGTGGTGGACAATTCCGAGGTGGCTGATATTAGAATTTTACGTCAGGCTCCACCTTTGCGTCAAGGGGTTTTACGATCGCGCTCTGGAGAAGCTACCTATGAATTGTACGCCCGTCGGGATGGAGATAAAACTGTTTTATCTCATCGGTTTTCGGTTTATTTGAATCCCAATCAAGTGGGTAAGTATATTCCGGCGACGGCGCGGCACGAGTTGGGCCACGCTTTGGGGATTTGGGGTCACAGTTTGATGGAAACTGATGTGCTTTATTTTTCTCAGGTGAGAAATCCTGGCTCTATTTCAGCGAGGGATGTTAATACTTTGAAGCTGGTTTATCAACAGCCGACTCGGTTGGGCTGGGAATCTTAGTTGCAACTACAAATTCCCGGCGATGGGAAATCGCGCCCAAACTTTTGTCGGCGCGGCGCGAAACCAAGAGAACATTGGGATTAGTTAGCAATAGGAAATATAAAAAATATGAAAGATGAATGTTTTGGGGTTGTGCCGATTTTTGGAAAGGAAGCTGATGCTCTGTTTTTGTTGATTCAACATCAAGCCGGACATTGGGCGTTTCCTAAAGGTCACGCCAATCCGGGGGAATCTCCGGCGGAAACCGCTAGGCGGGAATTTGCTGAGGAAACGGGGATATCTGATTTTGAGATGCTGGATGAGCCGATTTTTACGGAACACTATTCTTTTGTTAAAGATGGGGAGCAGATTGAAAAAACTGTGACTTACTTTTTAGGATTTGTCAATTCGATGGATGTGGTTTTGCAAGAGGAGGAAGTTCAAAATTCGGCTTGGGTTTCTGCTGAGGAAGCTGTTAAGCTGATTACTTTTGATGCCAACCGCCTAATGTTCGGGGAAGTTAAGGTATATTTAGATGGCAGCAAGATCGGAAAATAAGCGTGGGCGGTTGAAATCGCGCCTGCAGTCAAACTTTCGCCAGCACTTGGTATGAGTTTTGATTGAAAAACCCGGTAACTTTTGCAGTACCGGGTTTTTTAAGGAGCAGATTTTGTGGGCGAATCCGACCGCCAATTTGATATTATTTGTGGATTTTCTGGGCTTTGGCGTGATGTTCCAAGCGGGCAAAAACGTTGTAGGCGTCGGGGCCGGGGTTTCCGTGTTCGACAGCGCCGTCGATGGGGCCTTCGATGACTTTCCAAGCTGAAATTCCGCCTTTTAATTCTGCTACTCTTCTAAAGCCTGCCGCGCGCAGAAGATTGGCGGCTTCTGCTGTTTGTTCGTCGGTTTCGCCGTAGATGTAGATGTCGCGGATGGGTTCTAGGCTGGATTTGGCGCGCTCTACTAATTCGTCCATTGGCATCGGTACGGCGCCGGTAATGCGACTTTTGTTGAAGCTTTCAAAATCGCGCACGTCGATGATGGTGAGTCCGGGTTCGCCCCAATCTAAACGGGCTTTGAGGTCGTGGCTGGATGCTTGAACTTTTAAACCCGGAGGGGTGGGAGTCAAATCTGGCAGTGTTTCTTTGATGTCTGCAATTTGGTCGGGAATAGTTTTCATGGCTACATTTGTATTCAATGCTTTGATTGCAATGTAACGAGATGTGTATGTTGAATGCGTCTTTCTAAAGGCATAATCGGGTATTTAACTAAAGTCGCAGTTGAGTTGAATTGCTGGTGGTTGACTGCTGTTGGGAACGCTCTATTTGTTGAGTTTGTTAACCTGTTCATGCCCGGGCTGCGGATTGTTTTGATTGAAAAGTGCGATTTTATACCAGTTGTTTAAAACTATGCTAAAAAAGAAATTTTGTGTTTTTTTACTTTGTTGTTGAGGTGCGGATGTACTCGAAAAGTCGATCGACTGCGGGGGATTTATTGCAGTATCCGCAGCCTCGGAATTCTCTGGTATGAATTTTGAAAATTGGTATTGTTTGCAGCGGATGTTTTGAAGTGCGATCGCTCCTTCGGTTGAGCATTGTATCAAATGATGACACTTTGGTCAATCCTAATTATTTTAAAATGAAAATTGCTGGATGCTGTGGGCGGTATCGCGCGCTATTTTGCTGAAAAATTGAGAGGTTTTTCTGCAAAATTTCTGGTAAGATTTGATACTAACAATAGGTATTTAAAGGTATGGATATGTCTGAAAACAGTGAAATTGCGGTGTCTAAAACTTTGACACCCCAACAGCAGGCGGTTTGGGATGCGAAGGCGAAGGTTCGGGTGTTGCTGAATTTGTGGGATTTGGGCGGCGGGAAGATGCAGGTGAAAAAGGGGGAGTTGACTAAGCGGATTGTTCGCACTAATGAGACGAGTCAGAGATATCTGGGAGTGCTGGGTGAGTTGCAGGAATCTGGGGCGATCGAGTATTCGCTGGTAAATCGGGTGACGCTGGTGGAGTTGAGCGCCAAGGGGAAAGAAGTTTTAGCGGAAGGCTTGAAAAGTCCCGATTCTCTGTTTGAGTTTGATGGTTCTCAAATCGGTACTCGGCTGGGAAATGCTTTGTTGAAGTGGATTCGGCATCAGGATGGTGCGGCGGGTGTGGCTGCGGAGACTGGGAAGGGGGATGCAGGGGCGATCGCCTCCTATGACGATTTTAAGACTGTGGCGATCGATGTGTACGACAGCTTGAACCGAGATTACAACTTAGACGATTTAGTGCCGATTTATCGGATGCGGCGGGCGATGGGAGAAAGGATTGGGCGATCGCAATTCAATGAGTGGCTGTTGGAAATGCAGGCTAATGATGTTTTCCAGCTAATGGCAGGAGAAACGCAAGACATCACCCCAGATAAACGTGAAGACTCAATCACCATTCCTGGTGGTGCATTGCGTTACTACGCCAAGCGTTTGAATTCATAAAATTGCCCTCAATCTTTTTGTAGTTCGTTAACCTCACACCCGATAACCATGAACAATATACCAGTTTCCCCAATAGAAACCCTGAATGCTGCAATCCAAAATCACAATCCATTTAGCAAAGCTGGCATTGTCAAAGAACAAGATATTTGGGGAAAAGGGTTCCCCGATATTCCCACTCTAAATGCTCACGCTTCCGATGCCATTTTTCAGGCAGTTGAAAAAGTACAGACAAGTCAATCCAGCCAAGAAAAGGTGACTTCACTGGTATTAACTGCTCAACAGGGAGTGGGAAAAAGCCACATTTTAAGTCGCACTCGCCACAGACTAGAAAGCAATGGTGGTGCTTTGTTCGTTTATGCCAGTGTTAATAATTACACCGACTTAAACTTGATAAAATACCAATTTCAGCAAACTCTAGCTAACAGTTTGAGTCATACAGGCAGCAAAAGTGTCATGCAATGGCAGGAAATAGCTGCAGCAATGGCAAACGAAGGTTTCAAAGCTATCAATTCTGCTTCACAGAATCTTTCTCCTCAAGAACTGATAGATCGATTTGACAGAGTATGTGCTAGTTGGGCAACTAAAAATAAGAATTTCATGAACACCCTGACTAAGCAAGTTCTCAAAACAAAATCAAAGGCAGATCCTTATATTGTTCGAGCTGTTTTGTGGACTTTATCAGAATCTGAAACACCTTTTGCTATCAAATGGTTATCTGGTGAAGAGTTAGATAAATCTAAAGCTGAGGAACTAGGATTGCCGTCTAATTCCGGCAAGACTAATCAGGACAGAGAAGCAGAATCTCTGAATAATGTCCAGCAAATTTTAAACTTGGTGAGTTACTACAGTCCTGTAATCATTTGTTTTGATGAAATAGATGTCAATACAAGTTGTAGAGATGATGGCTTGACAACACCGCAGGTAATTGCGGATTTAGTTAAGCGTTTGTATGATACTCTCGAACACTCCGATCTCGGTCAAGGTTTGGTTATTATCACAGTGATGATGCCCTATACATGGACAGACACAGTTAACGTAATGTCTGGCGGTATACCGGATCGAGTTTCAACATATACGCAGCGAAAACCAATCGATTTAAAATACTTAAATGGTGACTCTCTAGTTGATTTAGTCGGACTATGGTTACAAGATTTCTATCAAGTCAGGAATTTAAACCCTCCTCATCCGGTTTATCCC
>NZ_JBARVX010000460.1:0-5207 GCF_049646505.1 Microcoleus sp. | reverse complement strand
CGATACGACCGCCCAAATTTTATTTTTACCCTCTGCTAATTCACCGTTGTTTAAATTGTCCTGGTTTCCCGAAACAATAGTTTTATCTTCAATTATTAACGCAGACATTAACTCATTATCGTCCAATACATTGCGCTGCTTTTCACTATTTACATCGGGAAATTCCAGGTTTTTTGACATAGTTTAGAGTTGCTACGAATGCTGAAAATATAAATTAGAAGAATGCCAAAATCCTGTCAGTAATTACGCACTGCTGACTCGATAAACCGGGTTTTCGGTCGAGAGCGAAGGCTACAACGAAGTTTTGTACAAAAAACCCGGTTTCTGGCGACCCGTACAGGACTATAGCGGTTCTCAAGCTTGGTGAGGTATGCCGGCTCCTTCCACTCCTGGCTGTGCCCTATGCCCGCGGAGGCCGCGAGAGTACCTCATGTTACGCTCGAAAGGCTGTATACGTTTGACAATCAACAGCAGCTCAGGCTGAAGGTCTAGCAGAAAGCCTTGTCAAAGCCTCCTTCAGCGCCGGCGGCAACTGGCGGACAATCTTGCCTTTTTCCCGATCGACACCAACCAAAGTTACCTGCGCCGTCACGTATAATTCCTGCGTATCGGGCGATCGAATTTCGTAATCCCAAAGCAGCCGCACACCCTCGCTCGCAGCCATCCGCGTTCTGATCGCCACCAATTGACCCATTTGTACGGAGCGGTGGTAGCGCACCGAAAGCTCCACCACGGGCAATTCCAAACCCTGCGCCACCCACTCTGCATACTCAATGCCGAGAGAGCGCAAACTTTCCACCCGCGCTTCCTCCATCCAAGCCAAATAAGTCCCGTGCCAAACCATACCTGAGTAGTCAGTATGGTGAGGGTAGACTCGCACCAAATATTCAAACCAGCCCTCAGAGTCGATTCCGGGCCGATGTTGAATAGCATTAGCCGGTGCGAGTTCTGGTTGAGTTCGATCGTTCTTTAACACGTTACAAATTGTTCCAAAACGCTACATTTCTACAAATCATAAAGCAAACTTCAGGCTTATGCTTAACATTAAGCGACTAGAGTACCAACGCCCTAGTGAGAGAGTCACACAAGAAAACTCAACTGTTTTTTACTGCCAAAAACCATGATAGAAAAAATTTTAGTAGCCGTCGCCGGTCGGGGCTTGTGCGAAGAGATGTTCAATATGTTGATGGACATCCCTGCCATGCAGCAAGTCTCTGTCACCGTCTTGCACGTCGTGCCGCCCCAAGTAACATCCGACGGCATGGCCGACAAGTTGGAAGAAGGAGGAAAGATTTTAGCACAAGCAGTCCAATCTTTAAAAATAGATCCCAACAAAGTCAACCCCCGCCTGAAACAGGGAGACCCAAAAACCACAGTTTGCCAAGTCGCAGAAGAAGAAAAATCGGACTTAGTGATTATGGGTTCCCGGGGACTGGGGCGGCTGCAGTCGATTCTGGAAAACTCAGTCAGCCAGTACGTTTTCCAGCTAACATCCAGACCGATGCTATTAGTCAAAGACGACATCTACGTCAAAAAAATCCGGCGAGTCATGGTGGCGCTAGACCCATCTGAATCCGCCAAACAATCCTTAGAACTAGCCCTATCTTTTGTCAAAGAAGTTAACGGCGGACAAATAATTCTAGTGCACGTCACCAAAGATTTGACTGGAAAATCCACCGAAGATGTAACAGCAAATGCTGAAAAAGACCCGGTATTAGCTCCTGCAGTAGCACTCGCGAAACAACTGGGAGTTAGCTACCGCTGCGTGAGTGCCACAGGTAAGCCCGGAGAAGAAATTTGTCGGATTGCAGACGACGTGAATGCCGATTTATTAGTAATCGGTTCCCCGGATCGGCGGCCCAATGTTGCTAAAAACTTTTTGGATCTCGATCGACTTTTAGGAAATTCCCTCTCAGACTACGTGCGAGTCTACGCCAACTGTCCCGTCTTGCTAGCCCGCACAGTCGTCGGCTAAACTCTCGCCGCCAGCAGTAGGGTGCGGAGTGTAGATTTGAGATTTATAGCTGACGCACCCTACTTCTTTTCTTCTCAATTCTTGAAGTTATATCAAATCCGGTAGCATCGGAATGATTCAGATATATATTCTCGGACTCTGTGTACTCTGTGTACTCTGCGGTTAAATCATTCCGATGCAGCCGGAAACGATATTATCTGCATCCAGGAGTGTCGGGGAGCCTTGCACCTGCCGTTACTCGACGATCGCTCGAAGATTTATTCAGCAAGCCCTAGTTAGCCACAAAAACTCAACACGCCACCAAAAAAGCGCCGCAGCAAGAGCTGTTGGCGCTTTTTTTGCAACTAGCAAAGCCAGACAAAAATAGCAGCAATTGCTATTATTCTTTTCCACCTTGACGGCTAGCTGTTTGAATGTACAGAATGATGAGAAAAACGCTGGGAACCAATACAAAAAGAATGGTTGCCACAAACCCTAAATCGTTAACTTCCATAAAGACCCCCGCCTCTGTCAAAAAATAGGAAAACACACACAACTAGCATAGCACTCAAAGGCAAAAGGAACACTTAGAGCCTCGGAGCCTCCCAGAGTCCCAGAGTCGGAGCCTCCCACAGCCACAGTTCTTGTCTTTTACTGCTTCACGCTTGACGGCGGCCATTTCTCTTCTTCGCTCTGGGTTTTGCCAGCTACGGCTTAGTCTTCACGCTCACCGGGCCGTTGACGGTAGTTTGACAAGCCAACCGATAGTTTTCGGGCTTTTTCTTGAGCTTGCGGTTCTCAAAGTCTGTGCGGGGCGACAGATTTTCACTTCCCTCGACAATTTCCACAATGCAGGTACCGCATTGACCGTAGCCCCCGCAATTCATCATCTTTCCCGAAAAGGTGTACAAATCGATGCGGTTTTCTAGAGCTTTCAGCCGCAAATTGGCTCCGTCTGCTGCGATGACTTCCTGATTTTCCTTGACAAACTTGATATTGGCCATTGCCGATCCTTAACGCAGTTGATATGGAACTCTATTACAAAATATTAACTAATGTGTCGGACGTTTAATAGCCCTTGTCTAATTACCTTGGCGATTCGAGGTGCGCCCGATCGCCATTATCTTCGGGAATCGCCCCACCCAAAGCAATTAGACAACCAGGTCAAACGCAGTCACAGATTGCTGTGAAGTGCGATCGCGCTCCGATCGCCCCCGTTGGAAGGCCCGGCGGTTTCATTCTCAGGAAAATCAGAGTTTTGTAGGGGTAGTGCCCCCGTGCCTACCCCCACCAACTCAGGAAAATCAGAGTTTTGTAGGGGTAGTGCCCCCGTGCCTACCCCCCACCAACGATTGAATGCACGTTTGGGCCCCAGGGCCGGCACGGGGGCACGGCCCCTACCAAGAATGAAACCGCCCCGGTTGGAGGGGGGAACCGGAAACGGCTGTTTCGTCCCTCCAACGATTCCGGGGATGCCGGGGGAGTTCTGACGAGATCGGGGTGTGGACTTCACCTGCAGTTGAATTTTTTTGGGTGGGAAACTGGCATCAAGGAGCATCCGAGAGGTTATTAGTAGGAAGATTGCTCACAGCCCGCTGGAGAGACGAAAGCCCCTGGTTGTAGGTGATAATTGCCGACAATCGGTTTCTCTCAGCCCTAGTCAAATCAGTTTCCGCCTGAATCACATCAGTCTGAGTGCCGACGCCAGCTTGAAACCGCAGTCTGGCCAAACGCAGAGCTTCTCTCGCCTGCAAAACCCCCGCCTCAGAAGTTTCGATATTCTCAAAACTCGACTCCAAGCCAAAATACGCTTGTTCAACTTCCCGGCGCACTTGGTTGCGGAGTTGGTCGAATCGACTTTCGGCGATCGTCATATCAGCCTCACGCTGTTTTGCCCTGGCCTTCGCCGCGCCCCCGTCGAAGATACTCCAAGTCAGAGTCGCCCGCACCGAGTACCCGTCCGCCCAGCCGCGACTAGCAAACGGGTTCGGGTCGTCAGGGTCTTGCCCCAGCACGTTGTAGGCAGCCCCGACGCTCAGTTGAGGCAAACGCCCCGCCAAAATCGATCGCCTCTGCTGCTTGCTGATATCCCTCTGCACCAACTGCTGTTCCAATTCGGGGCGGTTCTTAACAGCCTGGACAATACTCTCTTCCAAAGACAGCCGCCAAGAGCCCGCTTGTTCGATCGGGTCAGCCGCCGTCAAGTTAGCCGACTGGCTGATATTCAAAATCTCGGCCAGACGGCGCTGAGCCACCCGCTGGTCGCGGCGGGCCACTGAAAGTTGCTGCTGTTCGTTAGCCAAATTTGCCTGAGCCTGCAACACCGCAAACCGGGTTCCCACCCCCGCCCGTTCCAAAGCTTCAGCATCCCGCAAACTTTGCTGGGCATTTCTCACCGAAGCTTGGCGGATAGCAACTTGTCCGTCGGAGTTTTGCAAGTTGTAGTAAACCTCAGCAGTGTCGAAGCGGAGTTGCTCGGCTTGGCGCTCCAAGTCCAATTCCCGAAGCCGCAACTGTTCCTCAGCCGCGCGGATGTTAGCGTTCCGCCTGCCGAACAAATCGACATCGTAGCTCAACTGCAAAGTGTTGTTGAGAGTGTTGCTGCCTAAATTTTGCCCGACACTGGTGCTGGGCTGCCCGCTTTGCCTGGCCTGAGAGTCAACGCGGCGCTGTGCGGCCCGGACTCCGAGTTCTCCGCCGGCACTGACAGAACGGCTGGCGTCCATTTGAAAATTCAGTTCGGGATAAAGAGCCGCTTGCTGTTCCCGCACGGCCGATCGGTTTTGTTCCACTTGCTTCTGGGCGATTTGCAAAGTTTGGCTGTTGCGGCGGGCCAGATCGATCGCCTGCTGCAAGGTAATTGACTCGGTTTGCTCGATCCTGACATCCTCTGGCTTTGTCGGAAACTGCAGCGGATTCGGGTTGGGCTCCAGGGAAGCCGGAGGATTGGTCTCTAAAATGCCCTTCGGGGTGACTGGGGGGAAACTTTCGATGGGAGTGCCGCGGGGAGTTGGTGCTGGCAAATTCGGCACCGGAACATTGTTGGGGCCGCTCGGAATTGGCTGCTGAGAGACTGTATTTGCGGGCGTTCCAGACTGCGCCTTCTGTGCAGGCGCATTGGAAGGGGAAGCCGGAGCAGCCTGTTGGGGCTTTGATGCTTGCTCGGGCTTGGTTGGCTCAGTTGCTGCGATATTTGCTTCCCCTTGCCGATCCGCCTCGGAGGTTGGGGGGTTGAGGGCGATCGATTCTTCGG
>NZ_JBARVX010000459.1:0-21807 GCF_049646505.1 Microcoleus sp. | reverse complement strand
GAGGAACTGAATTTGCGATCGAGATTCCAATGCGACAAAGGTAATTAGTCATTGGTTGTTGGTTGTTGGTTGTTGGTTGTTGGTTGTTGGTTGTTGGTTGTTGGTTGTTGGTTGTTGGTTGTTGGTTGTTGGTTGTTGGTTGTTGGTTGTTGGTTATTGGTTGTTGGTTATTGGTTGTTGGTTGTTGGTTATTGATTATTGGTTATTGGTTATTGGTTATTGGTTACTTGCGACGAATTCCCAATTTCCCATTCTCAATTCCCAATAACAACTAACAAATAACAACTAACAGCTAACAGTCAACAGTTAACAGTCAACAGGCAACAGTCATCAGTCATCAGTAAACATTTAACAGTCAACAGTTAACAGTCATTGATAGTTATACGCAAAAAATGATAATCTAATTAAAGATACTAAAAATTGGGAATATTCACATGGCATACAAAGGCATAAAAAATACTTTTAGTGTATTTGCAAAACCAATTAAAGATGATGATGATGATTCCTACGTTGACTATTTTTATGACGATCCGGGGGCGCTGCCGGGAACTCTCGACTTAGAACCGGATGCGCCGCCTCCAGACATTGTATTAATTGACTATTGCGAAACCAAAGCTACTCGCCCCAAAAAATTGTTAAATCCTCAAGAAGCTGCTGCCTATTTAGAGACAGCATCTGTTTCTTGGGTTGATATGTTGGGGTTGGGAAACAAGGAAACTTGGCGTCAGATGGCCAAAGTATTTAATTTGCACGAGATGGCTCAGGAAGATGTAGTTAATGTTCCCCAGCGCCCTAAAGTGGTAGACTATGAAGAACATCTTTTAATCATTTCTTGGATGGTGATTATTAAACCGAATTCAGATAATTTTCATAAAGAACAAGTTAGTTTGATTTTGGGCAAGCATTACCTGCTAACTGTTCAGGAAGAACCGGACTATGATTGTTTCGATCCGGTGCGCGATCGCATTCGCAAAGGACAAGGAACTATTCGCAAGCACGGAGCTGATTATCTTGCTTATACTTTGTTGGATTCGATTATAGATGGATTTTTCCCTGTATTAGAACTTTACGGAGAGCGGATTGAAGAATTAGAGGATGAAGTGGTGGTGAACCCCAATCGCCAAACCCTAGAAAAAATCTATAAAATTCGGCGAGAATTGCTGACGCTGCGCCGCGCCATTTGGCCGCAGCGGGATGCAATTAATGTTTTGATTCGAGATAGCAGCGATTTGATTACTCCAGAGGTGCGAATTTACCTGCGCGACTGTTACGATCACACGGTGCAGGTGATGGATATGGTGGAAACTTACCGAGAGTTGTCTTCGGGTTTGATGGATGTTTATCTGTCTTCGGTGGGTAATAAAATGAATGAAATTATGAAATTGCTGACCGTGATTTCGAGTATCTTTATTCCGTTAACTTTTGTGGCGGGAGTATACGGGATGAATTTCAATACAGAGAAATCGCCTTTGAATATGCCGGAACTGAACTGGTATTTTGGCTATCCGCTTTGTTGGGCGCTGATGGTGGCGATCGCGTCTAGTTTAGTTTTCTTCTTTTGGCGGCGCGGTTGGTTTGAAAATTTTTCTACTATTAAAGATGACTGAAATCTAAAATCCTCAATTGATTGACGAATGATTGACGAACGATCGCGTACAATAAATCTGGGGAAAAAGTAGGCGCAGGCGGTTGCGGATTAGCGAAAGCTAGTCTGAGGAAAGTCCGGGCTCCCGAAAAACCAAACTTGCTGGGTAACGCCCAGTGCGAGCGATCGTGAGGATAGTGCCACAGAAAAATACCGCCCCCAATTGGAGATTGGAGATTGGAGATTGGAGATTGCATCAAAAATCGAGTATCGAAAATTGCAAAATGTTAGGGGGTAAGGGTGCAAAGGTGCGGTAAGAGCGCACCAGCAGCATCGAGAGGTGCTGGCTAGGTAAACCCCGGTTGGGAGCAAGGTCGGAGGGACTACGGTTGGTTTTTTACCAGTTCCGTTTTTGGGTACCGCTTGAGGCGCTTGGTAACAGGCGTCCCAGATAGATAACTGCCCTCAAAAACTGCTTGCAGTTGAGAGAACAGAACCCGGCTTATGTCCGACTTTTTCCCCTCCAAAAATCCGAGACTGGGAGAGTGGGAAAATTTTTATATATTATTTTTAGAATAAAGTGAGATATAGCGGTTCGATCGCATTGTGAGGTATGCGGGCTGCTTCCTGTGCCCGCGAGGCTTATGCGCGACAGATAGCCTCATGTTACCGAGACTCGGCTATAGATTCCCAATTCCCAATTCCCAATTCCCAATTCCCAATTCCCAATTCCCAATTCCCCATTCCCAATTCCCAATTCCCAATTCCCAATTCCCAATTCCCAATTCCCAATTCCCAATTGCCAATTCCCTATGAATCTGATTTATCCGGGTCGCCAAAAGCAACTTGAAACATTAATTCAAAAATTGGGACTGTCGAAGGATGCTTCGATCGAATGGCATCTCGTCGATTTAGCTTTGACTCATGCGAGTGCGTCTGCTAAGGCAAATTACGAGCAGCTAGAGTTTGTCGGCGATGCTGTGGTGCGGCTGGCTGCGTCTGAATTGTTGTTTGAGATTTATCCTGACTGTACGGTGGGGGAATTTGCGGCTATTCGATCGATCTTGGTGAGCGATCGCATTCTTGCTAAAATCGCTGCAAGTTACGGATTCGATCGCTATTTAATTGTTTCCAGCAGCGCCGCAGCCGACAAAACAGGTGCCGAACCCCGACTCGCCGATGCTTTGGAAGCCCTACTCGCGGCGCTTTATTTGAGCGCCCACACGTTAGAATTAATTCGCCCTTGGCTCGATCCTCACTTTCAACAGCTAGCGGCAGAGATTCGCACCGATCCGGCCCGCCAAAACTACAAAGCTGCTCTCCAAGAATTGACTCAAGGCAAATATAAAACTTTGCCCAAGTATAGCGTGCAAGAAACCGGCACAGTCCAGGGCGGCGAGGATCGTTTTACCGCAAAAGTTAGCATTCAGGGAGAGTTGGTAGCAGAGGGAAAAGGTCGATCGATCAAAGCTGCCGAACAAGCAGCAGCTCAGGCAGCTTTCAATAAATTAGTCATTAGTCATTAGTCATTAGTTAGTTGTTATTAGTTAGTTGTTATTAGTTAGTTGTTATTAGTTAGTTGTTATTGGTCAGTTGTTATTAGTTAGTTGCTATTAGTTAGTTGTTATTAGTTAGTTGTTATTAGTTAATTGCTATACCAAAGCAGGGTTGTGGATACCTTTTATGAACCAGTCGGCGCAGGCCGACTTTGTTTGTATAGACGCGGTTTCAACCGCCGAATCATATATTAAATAACACCAAATAAATTAGAAATTATGCTATAATTGCTGCGCGATTTTTAAAATTATAATCAATGAAAATCGGAATAGCTGTATTGGGTGCGGGTCGCTGGGGAGTCAACCTAATTCGCAACTTTATCGAACATCCCAACAGTCAAGTTTTAGCGGTGGTAGACCCGAATCGAGATTCATTGATGGCTGTCCAAAAACAGTTTAATCTCAATGAATCGGTGATTCTAACTACCGATTGGTCACAAGTGCAAGCACTGCCGGGACTGGATGCTGTGGCGATCGCCACTCCAGCATCCACACACTACAGCCTCGCAGCAGCAGCCCTGCAAAAAGGCTACCACGTCTTAGTAGAAAAACCCCTCGCCCTCAACCTCAGTCAAGCAATAGAACTCTGCCAATTAGCCGAAAAACAGCAGCGGCAACTCTTCGTTGACCACACTTATCTGTTTCATCCAGCAGTCGATCGCGGCCTCCGAATTATTCAGCAGCATCAACTGGGAAAATTGCGCTACGGTTACGCTCAGCGCACCCATTTTGAACCGGTGCGGCACGACGTTGATGCCCTCTGGGATTTGGCGGTTCACGATATTGCTATTTTCAATACTTGGCTGGAACAAACCCCTATTCAAGTCGCAGCAACCGGTACTGTATTTCCCAAGCAAGAAGCAAAAAGTCAGAAGTCAGAAGCAACAAATCAACAAGCAGAAAAACTAGCAGATTTAGTTTGGGTAACGCTTACCTATCCCGACGGATTTCAAGCACTTATTCACCTCTGCTGGCTAAATCCTGACAAACAGCGGCGCTTAACAGTTGTTGGCAGTTTGGCAACTTTGATTTTTGACGAAATGTCTCCAGAAACTCCGCTGATTTTGCAGCAGGGCAGTTCAATTTCCAAGGGCGAAGAGCATAATTTTTCCGAAAGTGCGATCGCGCCGCAGCCAACTGCTAGCATCACAAGTCGCGAAATATTAAGTTTAGAACAAGTAGAACCGCTGCGGCGAGTGTGCGATCGCTTCCTCAACTGCATCCAAACAAATACGCCGTGCCCGACATCTTCCGGTGCGGCATCCGTCGAATTAATCCGCATTCTCAGCGCTTTGAGCAAATCCCTCGAACTCGGCGGACAGCCCCTGATACCATTTTAGATTTCAGATTTTAGATTGGGAAAATCCTCTCACGTCCGTTGGCACAACCCCTATTAAGCATAATTGACCGAACATATAGCGGTTCTCAAGCCTCGTGAGGTATGCCCTGCGCGGGCCAATGCCCAATGCCCTATGCCCCATGCCCAATGCCCTATGCCCTATACCCAGCGGCATCTCATCTTTCTGAGAAATGCTATAATATCAATCATAACTTTTGCGATTTCCATTTTCCGTTACCAAATCCGGGCTGTGAAAATAAAAACTTGACTGCTGGTTGACGGGCAAAGAAATCATCACCGAAGTACCTTGATTCACACCCGCGCTTTGCAGGGTAATGCTTCCGATCATAGATTCCATGATTCTTCGGGAGATAGCCAAACCCAAACCGTTACCGCCAAACCTGCGAGTTGTGGAACCATCAGCCATCACAAAAGGTTGAAACAATTTTTGCTGCTGTTCGGGATCGATACCAATGCCGGTATCTTTAATTGTCACCACAACCCAATCGTTTTGACTGCTGCTATTACCGATCGCACTTTCCGGTGCGCTGCCGTTCAAAGTACCAGAATTCTGACTCGATTCGACGCGCACAGATATACTAATGCTGCCCGACTCGGTAAACTTAACGGCATTGCTCAACACGTTTAAAAACACCTGTTTTAGCTTCTCCGGGTCGGCATGAACAACAATCGGATCGTGAGGTTCTGGCAACTTTAACTTCAAACCTTTTTCCTCCATTTGAGGTGTTTGCAAATCAATTGCATCTTCAAGCACCTGGGTAATATCAACCACTTCTAACATCAGGGAGAACGTACCTGCTTCTATTTTAGCAATGTCCAAAATATCATTAATAATATTCAGCAATTGCATAGACGAGTCGTGGGCCCGCTGCAAGAATTCCATCTCTTCATCTCGGTCATCGCAGAAGCCGTCTCGCACGATTTGAATAAAACCTATAATCCCGTTGAGAGGCGTTCTCAGTTCGTGAGAAATATTGCCCAAAAATTCGTTTTTTAACTGATTGGCAACTTGCGCTTCCTTGGTTGCGATTGCCGATTCTTTGGCCGATTTTCTCAGGCTTTCCACCATGCTGTTGAGTGCTTCTGATAGTTGATTGAATTCCCGAATTTGGAAATTTTGGGGCACTGCCTGCGGCGCTTCTGTATCCACTGTCAGCGCGTAATCTCTGAGTTTTTCCAAAGGACGTGCCAAGTCGCGAGACAAATATAAAGTCGCGACGATACTAGCAGCAACTAAACCGAGAATTAAATTAAATAAAACTTGCTGAATTTCTTCCAAACCTGACAGAGCGTAATCTAAACGAGAGACAGCTAAAATAATCCACTTGCTGTTTTCTTTTTTAGTTAAAGGACTGGGGATAGCAGCGTATCCTGCTAGCAACTCTACGCCATTTCTTTCAAAGGAAAATAGGTGGAGAAAAGCTTGTCCGCCGGCGATCGCCCTTCTGACAATACTTTTTAGTCGATCGGCATCTGCCTCCGCGTCGATATTGCGCCCCACGCGGTTGATATTCGGGTGCGCCAAAATCGTCCCGTCTTGGTCGATCGCCACCGTATAGCCAGCTAGAGACCCCTTGGGAGCGCTCGTTTGCACGGGCAGGGCCGACTGCAAGCTCAAAGCATAACTCAGCTTTCGGCTGTTGCCCCGACGAATGTAAACAGGAGCGCTCAACACCAAACTGACTTGGCTGTCGCGGGCTTCTTTACCCGAACCAGAAAAATCCTCCTCACCCAAAGTCATCTTGTCACCGTTTGCTTTGGGATCTCCTTGATTGGGCCACAACAAACTGATATAAACGCTCTTGTCTTCCTGCAGCGTTTGCTCCTGCTGAACTGGCGACCAAAAATTGGCTGGTAGCGACTGAATCGGCTGCTGCCCGCAAGTGCTCGCTATCACTTGATTTGTCTGTAAATTAGTCAATTGCAAGCAATCAACCTGCGCTGGCAACCGCTGCCCTAACTGCGCGATAAACTTTTGATAATCCTTGGGCTCTACAGACTGCAACATCGAGTTTTCCGCAGCGCCGATTAGATTCGACTTCAGCGATTTCGCCCACTGTTCAATAGTTTCGGCTTTTCTGACTGCACTTTCTGTCAAGTTTTGACGAGCAGTTTCCAGAAGCGTCGAGCGTGCCTTGCGATAGGTAACATACTCCCCCACCAGCAAAACAGGCACGCTGAGCAACAAAATCCGCGACAGTAAAATACGGCGAAAGGAGGATTGACCTAACTTAACCATAGGACATTTCTAAATTAAGGTGCGACACTCAACAGCGACCACAGTCCAAGAAGCCAGACAGAAATTGCCAATCTGTCTCGGACTATCTGCTGACGGGACAACACAGCTTCAGAACAACATTTAAACACAATTATAGAAGCCACTGTATTAATCTCGATTTTAAGTGTGTTGACTTAAAGATGCTCAGCAATTTGTTTGGCAAATGCCTGTGATTTGAGTCACACTTCCCTGCTAAATTTTCCGATCGACTTGCACCCGATCGCCCGCGGGCAAAATTTTTCACGCCCGAAAAAGCGTGGCGGTTGACAGACGGCAGTTGGTTAAAGCTAAAATCGCAGGGATCTGCTCGCCGGGCCGAAGTTAAGAGGCAAAAAGTTGTGTTTCCGGCTAGTGTGTGGAAAGAATTCTGGCTCGATCGCACTTGTTGTTACCCAAATGCCTTGGGGAAACTGGCGATCCGATCGGCGGTCGGATGAGTAATTCGAGATTCTCCACCCTGTGAAAGATTTTTTTGCACATCCGATTGATTCGGCGACCGAAATTCACCTGTCAAACAAAAAGAATCCGACGATATATCTAGTTGCCGATCGACTTTCACAGCCCGCAAGCGGCGAACATTTGCCCACACAGTACACCCACCCTCCGCAATTTTGCGGTCTCGGCAATAATCTCCATAACTTAACCGATGAAAACAAACTCTAGTAATTATACGTATTATTACACAAACAACCGTCCCAGATATCATCACGCTTATTTGATATCTCCCCTTCTAGAAATGCTAGCGACATTTCAGAAGACCGGCCAGACCAAACTCCGAGTTTTGGATCTCGGCTGCGGCAACGGCAGCCTCAGTCACGTCATCGCAGAGCACGGCTGCGAAGTTGTCGGCGTTGACAATTCTGCACCCGGAATTGCCATCTCCAGTCAAAGTTTCCCCGAATGTCAGTTTATCCAAGCCGATATTTACGAACTCCCCGATACAGATATGCTGCAATCGTTTGATGTTGTCTTAGCCGTTGAAGTAATCGAACACTTACTTTATCCAAAAGAACTGGCAAAAAATGCCAAAAAATGCCTCAAGCCCGGAGGCATTCTAATTATTTCCACACCCTATCACGGCTATTTAAAAAACCTGGCATTAGCTGTAACAGGCAAACTAGACAAACATTTTACCGTACTTTGGGACAACGGTCACATTAAATTCTTTTCAGTAGAAACCCTCACCAAATTATTGACAAAGGAAGGATACACCGATATTCAATTTAAATTCGCAGGTCGGTTTCCGTATTTCTGGAAATCAATGTTGTGTTCTAGCAAAATATCGGAAAAACCTGAAAAATTATAAGTTTTCAGTTGCGAACTCTCAGCGAATTAGATCGACTCCGGTAACACCGTCCGGGTTGACGGTTGTCAGTTGACTGCTGTCAGTTGTCAGTTGGCGGTACGACTGTTATCAGTTGTCATTAGTAATTGGTGGCAACTAACAAATAACAAATAACAAATAACCAATGCCCACTGCCCACTGCCCACTGCCCACTCACAACTGCCCACTCACAACTGCCCGCTGCCCGCTGCCCTTTGCAATTCTTATTTTTTCTCGGACTTTTCCCTAAACATTCCACAGTGTTTCCACAGGCTAGTCTGAGGTTTTCCACAGATTTAAAAGAGTTTTCCACAGAAATTAACGGCACGGTCGGATCTTGCTGCGGAATTGGGGATTTCGTTAACCTCTTGCCAAATCCCTCATACAAACCTCATGATTATAAAGTTATGTAACAAAAACTGCGTCTCAAGGCTGATTATTGCGTAAATCTTTTTTTTAGATAAAGGACTTTGTAATATTTCGCAACATTGACAAACCCACCTCTTGATACGCACAATGATGCGACAGACCTAAAAAAAACGCTCTGATTTCGGCAGTGCCTGCACCTGTATCCGGCCGAAGGGGGGTTCTGTTTTCAATTTATTAGCGAGACTAAAAAAAATGATGAACCCGACAGTCAGTATTTTTGCCGAAATTCCCGAAACGCTGCACGATTCTCTCAAAACTTATCTGGAAACTCACCCCGAATGGGATCTAGACCGAGTATTCTCGGCGTCCCTGTCGCTGTTTTTGTTGCAGAATGCCGATAGCGGTACGCCGGAAGCTTCGCGCAGCTACCGCCAAGCTGCGAGAGTTTATCTCGAAACTCTGTTTCAATCTCCTCAAGACTTGCACAGCAACAATGTAACTCCGTCGCCGTGAAGGAGATGGGGAGATGGGAAGACGGGGAGACGGGGAGATTGGGAGATTGGGAGACGGGGAGAGGTTAATCCACAAGGTTTGAGAAAAGGCTTGAGAAATGCCCGACAGCTTCCCAATTCCCAATTCCCAATTCCCAATTCCCAATTCCCAATTCCCAATTCCCAATTCCCCATTCGGTAATCTGCAAGCCGTGCAAAGCCGTGTAACATAAAGATTGCGATATTTTTATATGTAAACATGGAACTATTAGATACTTTGATTGTGGGTGCGGGGATTAGCGGTTTGAGCTTGGCGCACGCTTTGGTGAAGGAAGCAGCGAGTGCTTCGCCGCGGGCGATTTTAGTGGCTGAGAGTCAGGGGCGTGTGGGCGGAAATATTACAACGGCTACGGGGGAAGGGTTTCTTTGGGAAGAGGGCCCGAACAGTTTTTCGCCGACACCGGAGTTGATGAAGTTGGCTGTGGATGTGGGGTTGAAGCAGGAGTTGATTTTTGCCGATCGCCAATTGCCGCGTTTTGTTTATTGGCAAAATAAGCTGCAACCGGTACCGATGACTCCAGGGGCGATGATTCAGTCTGGGTTGCTGAGTTTTCCGGGGAAACTGCGGGCGCTGTTCGGGGCTTTGGGGTTTGTCGGGCCGGCAATGGGTTCTGGACTTTCGCAGCAGGGTGATGAGGAAACTGTTTCTCAATTTTTCCGCCGCCATCTGGGGACGGAAGTGATGCAGCGGTTGGTGGAACCTTTTGTTTCTGGGGTGTATGCGGGCGATCCGCAACAACTCAGCGCGGCGGCGGCTTTTGGCCGGGTAACAAAGATGGCGGATGCGGGCGGCGGGCTCGTGGCGGGGGCGCTGCTTTCTGCTAGGAAAAGACCCCCCCTTGTTAAGGGGGGGCTAAAGACTGTTGCTGACCCGAATGTTCCTTCAACTAAGCCGGGGGAGTTGGGTTCGTTTAAAGGGGGGTTGAAGGCTTTGCCAGAGGCGATCGCCGATCAATTGGGCGATCGGCTGAAACTCAACTGGCACCTGACTCGGCTCGATCGCACAGAACGCGAAACTTACATTGCTGTATTCTCTACGCCCGACGGACAGCAGGAAGTTGAGGCCCGGACTGTGGTTTTGACAACGCCGGCTTATGTTACAGCCGAATTGTTGGAGCCCCTGCAACCGGAAATTAGCAGCGCTTTACAAGCTTTTACTTATCCTACGGTTGCCTCCGTTGTACTAGCATATCCGGTGTCGGATGTCAAGGGTAAATTGGTGGGTTTTGGAAATTTAATTCCGAGGGGGCAGGGAATTCGGACTCTGGGTACGATTTGGACATCGAGTTTATTTGCCGGTCGCGCGCCTGCGGGCTGGCAAACTCTCACCAGTTACATCGGCGGGGCTACTGATTCGGAAATTGGCAATCTGGACTCAGAACAAATTGTTGGGCAGGTGCACCGAGATTTGTCTAAAATTTTGCTGAAGCCTGATGCGGCTCCGCCGAAAGTGCTGGCTCTGAAGTTGTGGAAGCGGGCGATTCCTCAGTACAATTTGGGTCATTTCGATCGCCTGCAACAGGTCGATCGGGGTTTAAAATCTTTGCCGGGGCTGTATTTGTGCAGCAATTACTTTGGGGGCGTGGCTTTGGGAGATTGCGTGCGCCGGGGTTTTGAGCGGGCGCGAGAAGTGGGCGAGTATTTGCAGCAGCAATCGGATAGTCGATCGATCTAAATTATTGCTCGGTGCGGGCGGGTTGATAAATATCGAGTATGTCAAAGTAGAATTTTTTTGATAGGCCCGGCACTGTCTGCTGTTGCTCGTCCCAAACGCCAGACGGGCGAAGCCTGCCGTTTCTGTTTGAATCCAGAATCAGGATTGCACTGGAAGCGCCGGAGAGTACCTCAATAGGTTGTGGGTTCAAACTTGTAACCCACTCCCCGGACGGTTTGAATCATCGAAATTTGATTGGTATCTGGTTCAATTTTGCGGCGAATTTGACCGATATGGACATCCACCACGCGATCGGCTCCCACATACTCGTAGTCCCACACTTCTTGGAGCAATTCCGATCGCCTCCACACGCGACCCGGTTTGCTGGCCAAACAGTACAGCAAGTCGAATTCTAAAGCAGTCAAAGCAACTATCTGACTGTCGATAATCACCTCGCGGCGAACCGGATCTATAAGTAGCTTTCCAAAGGAAAGAGTTTGTTGTTCGACAGGAGTAACAATACGCTTGCGCTTCAAAATTGCTGCAACGCGAGCTCCAATCTCCACCAGACTAAAAGGTTTAGTAATGTAGTCGTCAGCACCTTCGGCAAACCCTTTCATTTTGTCAGCTTCATCGGTTCGGCTGGTCAGCATCAACACAAACACGCCCGTGCGTCTTTGCATTTCTTGACACAGTTTGTAGCCAGTAGTATCGGGTAAATTTACATCTAGAACTACTAAGTCAGGATTGAGTTGCTCAAATAATTCCAGACCTGTCTCACCGTCCTCGCCCGACTCAACTTGATAACCTTGCTGGCTCAAAAAACGGTGAATTAAATTTCGGATTGCTGGGTCGTCATCAACCACAAGGATTTTTACAGGGGCCATGACCACAAATTTATTTGAAGAATTAGGTAAGAATATTTAGCCATAATAGTAGAAAACTGGATACAAATCTCGAAAAAATTGAGCTTTTAATAGTTATAGCCGTATTTATAACCTACGCAAGATTTCGGGCAACAAATCTCCGGGAACTTTGGATAAGGCTAAATTTTGGCCTGGCAGCCCGCATTCACTATAGAAAGCTCTAATCGTTTTAACAATATAGCTCAATGCTGTTTGCCGGCAATCATCAGCAGTTTGGGAGTTGGCGGGGGATTGGAGGTTGAGTTTGTCTCCATATATTAACCCTTTGTGGTTGAGATGCTGTCCCCATTCCGCGCACACTTGCAACTGCTGGTCCAGTGCTGCTTCTAAATGGCTGGTCTGTGCGGCTTTGTTGAGGGCGAAATCAGGGTCTGTGGCTAGTTGATAGTGGGCTAGTCCGAGATTGTTGCGGGCGGCAAGAGTGTCAAAGGTGAGTTGGGCGCGATCGAGCTTGAGGGCGATATCCAAGGCCGCTTCGTAGGCGGCAATCGCCTGCTGCAGTGATTCAGTCCGGGCTTGTTTTTGCTGAAACTGGTTCGCCAAATGCCAATAAGCGGTAGCGAGATTGTTGTAGGTGGCTGCTGCGGCTGCGGGTACTAATTCTCGCGTGCGGTATTTCAAGGCTTCGCGGTAGGCCTCAATCGCCGTGACTAGCAGGGATTCTGAGGGTTCGTGCTGGGCGAGGTTCCAGCAGGCGGTACCGAGGTTGTTTTGCACTCCGGCATAGTTGAGGGGTTCTCGTTCGGGACTGTAGCCGGAGAGGGCTTGGGTGTAAGCGGTAATCGCGCTTTTGAGATAGGCGATGGGTTCACCGTCTTGAGCTAAATTCCAGTATGCTGTCGCCAAATTATTCTGAGCCGCAGCGTACTGCTGGGGTTCCGTCGCGGGGTCGAGATCCAGCAGCGCTTGTTGGTAAGCTGCAACTGCTTGCTGCAAGTTCTGTGTCTTGTCTTGATAGCGGGCTAAATCTGCTGAGGCGATGCCCAAATTTTTGTTCAATCTGACGCGGGTTTGAGGTAGACTCTCGGCATCTGTGCGGTTCAAACCTTCAAGGTAGAGGGCGATGCTGCGTTCGAGGCAGGATACCGGATCTGGGACTTGCATACCGTTGGTGCGATCGCGCGACAGCATCCAGTAGAGAGTGCCGAGATCGTTGAGCAAATCGTCCATCGGCGGTAAGCTGTTGGACTCCTCGGCGTATTGAGTTAAATTTTGTGTCAATTGGGCAATCAGCCGCGCGCATTCCTCACTTGGCGGTTGATTTTGCTGCGAGCTCGCGTCGAGTTCGAGGTATGCAATCACTTGCTCGATCGCGCGAATGGCGATTGTCAGGTTTTGCGGCGAAGCGTCGCCGCCCAGAATGCGATCGCGGTAGTAATTCCCCAAACTGTGATAAGCCAAAGCCAATGCTTCGGAACAGCACTGATGTTCTTGCAGCAATTCGATATATTGCAGGGTTTGCAGCGGCAAACCGCTGTCCTCGGATGCAGGATTATTTTCTGCTTCCAAATCCTCCTCCTCCGTCGCTGCTAGCACCAAATCTGCCAGTTCGACAGATTTAGTATCTGGCGCTGCGGACGGGGAATCGGGAATTGAGGGTTGTCCGGACTCTGAAGATATGAAAAGTTTGTCGCCGGAATCTCCCTTGTCCCGGAAGTTGCCGAAGTTTTCGGAGTTCCCGAAGTCCTCGGAGTTGCCTTCGTCTTCCTTGGCTGGAGTCGGTTCTCCTTCAAACTCAAATACTCCGGTTCGCCACTGCCAAAATTCCGGGGCCGATTGCTCGATCGAACTCAGCCAGGGGCGCGACACCCACAGCAACAGAGTAGACTCGCACATTTGCAAGTTTGCTTCGATGTCCCTCAAATAGCTCAGGAAAGACCACTGCACGGCTGCTGAATGCCTGGTCAGGTGTTCTGCCCCCAAAATTTGAAATCCCGGCAAAGGGCTGTAGGTGCCCCTGTTTTGGAGCGGTGGGTGTTGGGTCAGCCACGCGGCGATCGAACCCCAAGGATTTGGATCGTTCAAGTCGAGTTCCAAACTGACAAATCGGGGATAGTCGATCGGGGAACGAGGAATCGAACCGCCGTCCTCTGCTGATAATTCTGCTTGCAAGCGGGCAGCCAGACAGTCCCGCAAGCGCAAGTCGTCGCAGGCGGCAATAAAAATTTGACGGCGCAAATTGAGGTCGATCGCCTGTTTCAAGCGTTGGTATATTTGCTTGTTAGAGCTAGAAACTTTTTGGGAAGGAGTAGACATCACAGTCTGGCGATTTTAGATTTTAGATTTTAGATTTTAGATTTTAGGGCTGAGAGTTCAAATCGCAGATAGCTCAAAACTCACAACGCCAGCCTGTTCGCTTGTCAAATTATCTCCTTCGAGAACGGCTGACAATCAGATTAGTTCGATCGTTCTCAATGCCGGTGCCGATCCATCTGAGGACTTGCGTTCGGAACGATCGAACCTTGACAGATTGCGGGTAATCGATCGGCTATAATATCAATCGCACCGGTGATGACCAAAAGATTGTAGACTTGCGATTAGCAACCTGTGATGTTGGTGGGGTTCCGGTCTGGTTAATTAGCACCCAAGTCCCCGAACCCAACGGCACAGAGGAAGCAATTAAATTTCTGCGGGTCTTATTGAGTTTTCCAGCTCTCACGGCTATCTTCAGGACGATCGCAACTACCTGATATTTATTGAAACACAAAAACCATGTTGACCTTTTGACCTTGGTAGGGAAAGATGGTTAGTTGAAGGATTATTTAAAATTGCGATTTGAAGCGGTCTTGAGTGTCAGCGCAGTTTTGAGCTAGAGAGTTTCTCCGGCATAAAGGGGTCCAAAACCTATCCGCACAAGCGAAAGAGCTCGCTGACCAAGATTTTTTTGATGCTACAAGCCCCGGCTCTATCCGTGCAATCAATCCCTGCTCGTGAAAATCTAAAATCAGAAGAGCCCGATCCTCGATCCGTGGGGTCGCCTCCAAAATCTAAAATCTAAAATCTAAAATCTAAAATCGAATGACAGCAGAAGGTTCGTACAAAGCAAACACGTACAATCTGGAATTTGAGCAAGAAATTCAGCGGTTAAAAGCTCAAGTTCTCCTCAGTTGGAAAAAAGAAGCGCGAACTTTAAAATGGTTCGGTTTAGCCGACGGGATGAATGTTTTGGAAGCGGGTAGCGGGCCGGGATTTTTCACCGAAAAACTGTTAGAATTGCTGCCCAACAGTTCGATAACAGCGGTAGAAATTGACCCATCACTGCATGAAAAAGCAGTAGAATATTTGCAGGACAAAGGGGGCGGTCGAGTAAATCGCATTCAAATGTCGATCGCGAATACTGGTTTAGACGATAACACATTTGATTTTGCGATCGCCCGTTTGCTGTTCGTTCACCTCCCAGAGCCCGTCGCAGCAGCTAGAGAGATATTTCGCATCTTGAAGCCTGGGGGTAAACTGGTGATTGTCGATAGCGATGCGGATTTGTTTTGGCTGACAACTCCACCTTGGTCAGTTGAGATTGTCCGTGAGAAATTCAAGCAGGTGATGTCCTCGCGGGGCGGCGATTTATCCGTCGGACGAAATCTGTGCCGCATTCTCAAAGAAGCTGGGTTTGGTAGCATAGATTTAGAAGCGGTTGTCAGCCACAGCGATATCATCGGAATTGAAGCGTTTGAACCTTTGCTGGACTCCGGGCCGATTTTACAGTTGGTTAAACAAGGATTGATTTCCGAGTCAGAAATAGCCAGCTATCTGGTTTCGCGGGATGAGTTTGTCGCTGCGGGCGATCGATTAATGATGAGTTTTTGGTTGATGGCTTGCGGAGAAAAAATCAACCAAAATCTCGCATAACTCTCAAGCTTCCTTCCAAAAGTCACCGCTGACTGGTGACTCTAAAAAACTTTGCTCGAATTCCGCGCGGGGCGATCGCCATTTTCCAAAGGCAGTATTCTTAAAAGAGGATTGAGTAATTTTGAGCGCGGCATCATAATAGTTGCAGTTGGCAATAAAAAAATCCAGCAAACATAACATCGCAGGTGTTAGTTTCCTAGCAGTAAATTCGATTTTTACGTAAATTTTAACAAAACCCAACCCCGGTATTTTCTGCTGCTGATTCTTCTGCTTTCTTCCTTCGCGTCTTCGCGGTTCGTTTCTACCGCAAATACCCAATCCAAGCCGGCAAAACCTCCGGCGAACCGTACCACTTCCCCGGAGAACGAGGCGAATGCCAAACCCCGTCCAACACCAAATTTTCGGCCCCGTCCAAATGAGCAGCTTCCACCGGCGTAATTCCATCGCCCCAAGTTTCGCCCTTCCCCACAGTCAGCTCATAACTTTTGTATGCCAGCCAAGTCCCCAAACCCCGCTTGCCAAAAACAGCCTTCCCAGCAGCGCACACGTAGCGCACCTGCGGGTAAAAAGCCCCCGGATATTGAAGTTTGACAAAATCTAGGTTTTTGCGCGTCCAGCGCTCAACAGAGACGTGCGGCGTGCCTAAACTGATTAAAGTATTGACAGTTGAGCGAGCGTTCCACAAACCGATATCATCAAGCGCGTCGCCGTGAATGGTATAGGGCTTTTCGCCCAAATAGATGCGAGAAATCCAGCCGCCAGCGGAATGACCGACGAGATTGATCTGTTGGCTGCCGTATTGCTGTAACATTTGTTTGACGGTGCGATCGAGCTGCCGCAAAATTGGCACCATCGACCGCCCGCCAAAAGTCGGCAACCAATCTCGCTGGCTCAGAGGTACTGTTAAAGTTGGGAAACCTCGATCGATCGCGAGATTTTTCTAATTCCCGATAGTCCGAAGCAGCAGCAAAATATCCAGGCAAAATCACAGTTGGTAATGGCACGATCGATTTGAGATTTGAGATTTTAGATTATTAGATTGGTGGCTGGGGGTGCTACGATATGTTTTTCAAGTTCAAAAACCTTTGAAAAAGCACCCTTTGGGTTGCTAACAGCGCCTCATCCGGCTGCCGCCCGTTAAACTTTTTGCTTGGGGAATATCTACTTCTATGGCTCGCGAGCCGATTCCAACATTGTATTTTACCCTAGTTGTCGTTCACTTAGAAGACCGTTTTCTACTGGTACAAGAGCGCAAGTACGATCAGCAGTGGTATCTCCCCGCAGGGCGAGTGGAAAAAGGGGAGACTTTGCTCGATGCTGCTGTACGCAATACCGTCCAGGAAGCGGGCATTTCTGTGATCGTTGAAGGAATTCTCAGAGTAGAACACACGGTGATGCCTAGGGGCAATGTGCGCCTCCGGGTGATTTTTGTGGCTCGTCCTGAAGATAGGACGCCGCCCAAGAGCAAGCCGGACGAGTATACTTTGTGTGCTGGCTGGTATTCTCTCAAAGAGTTAGACCAGTTGTCGCTGCGGGGAGAGGAAGTTCGGGAGATGTTTCAGTATATGGCAAGCGGCGCTCCTATTTATCCGATCGACTTGCTGAGCATCGAGGGAGCTCCTTTTAAAACTTACCGCTATCGCTGGTGAATCCTGCGATGTCAACCAGCCAGCATCAAGCGGGATGCCGCCGGAGATGTGGGCGATTATCTGAACTCCACCGCAATCGAGAAAACCTGGATAGGATTGGGGCTTTGGTTTCACCATTCGATACATTAGGGCTTGCTGAATAATCGATCGCTTTCCCAATAACAGGAGTTCACGATATATTCAAGCAGAGTTAAATATAAGTTCTTTCTGTATCTATACCCCCAAGTATAACTGTAAATTATCTTCAACCTAAAAACAGGTGTTCTTTTTCCAAATAGACATAAACACAAACAAAAAAATCGGCGCCACCAGGAAGCATCGGTTCACGACCAAAAAAGTAATTGCAATAACTGTACCAGATGTATTATCAAGTTTAGCCATCACAAGGGTTCAGTCCGAATCTTCGTTTTCGCCAACCCAAATTTTCTGACAAATTGCATTGCGAATTCTCTCATCTTCTAACGCTTGCTTCTTTGTTGATTTACTGACGGTTGCTGGGGGTATTCCTAGGGGCGATCCACTGATTCTAATTCCTCTTTCTTTGCACCCTGCTCGGTTTTCTCTTGTACGATAAATTCGACCTGCACCAACAGAGTCTGGATAATATCCTGCGAACCTATAATATGCTTCTACTTGTGCTTTTAAATCCCCTAATTCGTTACAGTTATCCCAGCTCATCCAATCTAAAAACACATATTTCTCAAAACAACTGGCTGATATTTCGGCTCCAAACTATACGCTTTATCCTACTTTTTCTGTCATTTCGGGACGAATATGGGTTTGACTTAAACTTACTGTTCTATCCTCAATACTCTGTTTATTGCTATCAAACAACCATTGCTGTTGGCGATAGACCTCTGTGAGGCTAGAAAGGTTTTATATTGCTTGTTGTTCGGCAGTTCGAGAGTCGCACCTAACTCGACTAGCTGTTCAATATGAGCGAAGTTTCTTTTGATATATTGAAGTTGTTTTTTAATTTCCTGTTTTTTTTGTTGGGGAAAATTTTCTTTCTTTGGCTATTAATAAATAATCTTTTCGGGCTTTGTTACGGTAGGTTCTTGGTTTTTTATGGATTTGATATTTGAGCTGTTTGTACAGGATATCTATGCTTTTTTCGGTGTGAACTCTGGCTCTGTTTAATCGTCCCAAGTCGGTCGGATAACTAATGTCGGCTGGGGCGCAGGTTGCATCTACGATCGACTTTCCGCGATTGGGTGACTCATTTTTGTCCGAATCCTTTTTTTTTCGGGTTTTACAGGCGTGATTTCTCGCATTTTTTCAACCGTGCGTTCGTTCACTTTATTAGTTAAGTTCGGACTAATTCTTTGGCGAAAGTCTACGGCGGGGTGATGGGTCAAATGGTAGTTCATTGCTGTAAGTTAATTGACCGATCGAGTATTGTAGATAAGGGTTTTCCCGCATCTGTTCTACTGTTTCAAAGCTTATCCTTCTGGAAAATTAACTCGATTTCCGCCAATAGCTTCCGACAAATAATCTGCAGCAGCTTCCACCACGGCGATCGCATTTTCGTAAACCATCCGCGTCGGCCCCAAAACCCCAACACTACCCACCGGCACCGATCCCCGGCGGTAAGTCGAAGAAATCAGAGTACAGCCGCGAATTGGTTCTAAGGAATTTTCCGAGCCAATACGCACCGTTACCCGCTTTCCGGGCTTGTCCAAATCCGGCGATTCAAAAATCAAAGGCCAAAGCAGTTCCTGCTCTTGTTCGAGCAATTGCACCAGGGTTTGAACTTGCTGCAACTGCGAAAACTCTGGCAAGCGCAGGGCTTCTGCCAAACCGCCGATCAGAATCCGCGTGTAGGTGGGATTGCTTTGGCTGCTGCTCAAAGCAGCCAGCATGGTTTCCATCCATTCAGCGTAGAGTTCAAAATCCCGGTCTAACTCGCTCCAGTCTACAGCCGAGAGTTCCGAGAGCGATCGCCCCCGCAGTTTGCTGTTCAAAAAATTTGACAAAATCTGCAATTGGCGATCGACAATTTCCTCATCTGGCCAGCTACCATCTGCGTGCTTGGGTAACTGCACCAACACCGAATGAGTTTCGTAAACATCAGTCACCACGATCAGCATCACCTTTCCCGGCTCTAGCTGCACCAGTTGCAAGTGGCGCAAGCAAGCCGCATTGGTTTGGGGTATGGTGATCATGGCAATGTAACCGCTGATAGTTGCCAGGATTTGAGCAGCGCCGCGGAGTGCGGCATCCGTGCGGCCGTCTGACCAGTTGAGCTGGTCTAGTACCTGTTCCACCTTGCGGGCGAGGGTATCAGAGGGCTGAATCAACTGGTCTACATAAATTCTGTAGCCGGAGTCAGAGGGGACTCGTCCGGCCGAAGTGTGGGGCTGATATAGCAGTCCAGCTTTTTCTAGAGTCCCCATAGCGTTGCGAATTGTAGCTGGGCTGACGCTGAGGTTGAATTCGTCAGCCAAAGCTTTTGAGCCAACGGGTTCCGCTGTAGCTATGTAGTGGCGAACCGTTGCCCAAAGGATGTGTTGTTGCCGATCGGTGAGGTTAACGCGCACAGATATTTAAGTAGAATTACAATTTAGAGTTGAAAGCCGCTATTGATTGAGAATCTCTGTCCCAAGAGGGCGATCGGGCAGACTTATCTATTTAACATAACAGATTTAGGCGAAGGAAGAAGGCAGTTGTTGTTGGTTATTGGTTATTGGTTATTGGTTATTGGTTACTGGTTACTGGTTACTGGTTATTGGTTATTGGTTATTGGTTACTGGTTACTGGTTATTGGTTACTTCTAATGCCCCATGCCCCATGCCCCATGCCCCATGCCCCATGCCCCATGCCCCATCCCCCATCCCTCCGCTTCGCTCCGCCCAATTCCCAATTCCCCAATTCCCAATTCCCAATTCCCCAATTCCCAATTCCCAATTCCCAATTCCCGATTCCCAAATCCCTTTAAGCGTGTTCGTGAAGAATATTTTGCAGGTAACTAGCCACTGCGTCCGGCTGTTCCACCATTGCCAAATGACCGCTATCAATCTGAAGCACATTCTCACCGCAACCTTGGAACATCCAGTGAAAGCTAGCCAAATGCAGCACGTATTTTGGTTCCATAATTTTGTCTTTACTGCCGGCAATAAAATAAACAGGCTGCTTGAGTTGGGATACTATTTGCGGCAAGAGGTGAATCTGGGCTTCTGTGGTGGAGTCCAGCAAAGCCCCCAAAGCTGCGTCAGGATTGGCTGCCACGAAATCTATCAAGCGCTGCCTTCCCCAACATCTGCCGATCGATCTTGCCACAGAATCGCGGGCAAACACGAAATCTGCTAGCGGCAAGTGAGACAGCCAGCGGGGACGCATTTTCACTAGCTGCTTGCCGACAGCTCGAAAGCGCTCGAATTCTTCCTTTAGATAGATGCCGCCGCCTGCATTGATGCAGATGACACCTTTAACGCGATCGGACAATTGGCCGGCCGCCCAAAGAGCGATCGTACCGCCCAGAGAGTGTCCCACCAGCCAAGCATTAGAAATATCCAGTTTTTCGAGTAAAATTTCCAAATCGCGAGCGTAAGCTGCGGGAGTGTAGCAGGAATCGAGCGGTTCCGAAGGCCCCGGATGGCCGTCGCCGTCAAATTGAGAATCGCCAAACCCCCGCAAATCGTAGGTCAAGCACTGATAGTTTGGTGCCAAGCGATCGGTCAAAGGTTGCCAGTAGCGACGGCTTAACAGCCAGCCGTGGACAAATACCAGAACCGGAGAAGTTGCAGTCGGAGCCGTCAAATCGCAAGCGTGCCGAACCCCTAGGATGTCTATGGTTGCCATACTTTTATCCTATCTTGAAATCAACGATCGAGAACAGATCGATCGCCAACTACCAACTGCCAACAGTCAACTGCCCGCTGCCAACCGCCTAAAATCGCTCGCCCAGCAATCTTTGTCGCACCCCCTCAGCGATTTTCTGCCCCAGATACTCAGGAATTAAACTTTCATTGGGCCCCAACAAGTAGAGAATCAGGCGAGTTCGCCCCCGCCAAACCAGCAAATTAGCATTTACCACCAACAAATCTTCTTGCCAGATGGCATACATAACTTTGTAAAAAAGTCCAGGCTGATTATCAGCTTCAATCAGCAAAGCTGGCAAGTGAAAAACCGGATCGACGTAAAATTCAGTTGCCACATCCTCCAAACCCGCGTCTAAATTAAATTCCACAGCCAACATCTCTTCAACCTCAAAATGCCCCGCCAAGGCCTCTCGAACCGCCCTGCAGACATTTTCTGCTGTTTTATCTGCCAGCACCTTGCCGCCGCGAGATACTACCAATTTGATAAATACCAACATCGGCGGGTAAATTTGACCGTACAGACTCAGACTGTGAATCGTCAGCCCGTAGGCCGCCAACACTCCAAAAATATCGCTCAGGAGAAAAGATTGGTTCCGGTAAGCAAAATGCAGGGCACTTTTATTACCTTCGGCTCTGATTTCGATGACTGCTTGCCGAGTTTTGTAAAGCTGATAAGCTAATTTGAGGTTTTGCAGTTGGATTTCGCTGCTGACAAATTGCTCGTAAAACTGCGGAAACGCTCGGTTAAAGCGCTTGAGAAGTTCTAGTGTAGATGGTTTTAAACCCGAAGCCATAATTGAGGGGAAGGTGCGGGAGATATACTAGGTATTTGCTCTCCCATGCCTTATGGCAATGGGATTTTCGATTTGACGATCGAACTTAAAT
>NZ_JBARVX010000458.1:0-12726 GCF_049646505.1 Microcoleus sp. | reverse complement strand
GTAATCGTTCCTTCTAACACGATTTCAGAGTCTGCGGGTACTTCCAAATCTACGGTTTTGCACTTCGCTAAACTCACGCCGGAACCGCCGTAAAGTCCGGCAAACAACCATTCCGATAAATCTACAGGAATTGGGGTTGCTGCGGCGAGAATGATTAAAGGATCGACTCCCAGGGCGATCGCAACTTCCAATTTTTTACCAGCCTGCGCCGCTTTTCGCAAGTGCCGCGCGCCTCCTCGGACAGATAACCAGTGGACAGTCATCGTATTTTTTGACTGCAATTGCAAGCGATAAACCCCGACATTCGGCGTACCGGTTTCGCAATCTTTGGTAATTACTAAACCTAGGGTGATAATTTTGCCCGCATCTCCGGGATAGGGGCGAATCATCGGGATTTTGTTCAAATCCACGCCTTCTCCTTCAAACACCACTTGCTGACAAGCTGGGAAGAAGTCGCGCCCCGGTTTAGCTTTCACTACGTCGAACAAGACTTTGCCGAATTCTATGGCTTGGGAAATCTTTTTGGGCGGTTTTGGCTGTTGTAGCATTCCCAATTTTTTGCCGAGCTCTTCTAGTTCGATCGGCTTTTCCATGTTCATCGCCCAGCAAACCCGTTCTTCCGTGCCCAACAGGTTAATCGCCACGGGGAATTCTGCGCCTTTGACGTTTTCAAACAAAAGTCCGGGCCCGCCCTTGACTAGCATTTGGTTGGAAATTTCGGCAATTTCGAGATCGGAATCGACTAAGGCGCTAATTCGGCGCAGTTGTCCCCTTTCTTCTAGGAGTTTCAGGAATCCTCGCAAGTCTCTAGCCATTTTCTTTAAGAATTGTTAAGTGTATTTATTTTATTATTAGCCCATCGGCCACCATAAAGTTAAGCTACCCTTGTCAGTTAATGAAAAATCCCCGACGTTCGCCCGATCGATTCCGCCACAGCCGTCGTTCTCGCGGCCAGCAGTTTTATCCGTCCCAAGCTGTTAGCCAACAAGGTTTTCAGCCTCGATACCCGTTGAGTTGCGAAGGCGCGGAAAGTTCTCCTTCCCCAGAAACAGCCGTAAAGTTCGATCGGGAAATTGCGATTTTGCTGCTGGATGCAGAAAACTTGAAACTCGACATTAATGCGGAAAAGTTTTTAGCCAGTTTGTGCAGCTATCCCCTGCAAGTTAAGATTGCTTTTGCTAACTGGAAAAACCCCAGCACCGGTAAGCTGGATACTGAATTGTACGATCGCGGTTACGAACTAATTCACGCTCCGGGCGGCGCTAACAGCGCTGACGGTAAAATGATTGCCTTCGGTGCTGCTATTTTACACCGCTATCGGGATGTCCGACAAGTTTTTGTTTGTTCCTCCGACGGTTTGTTAAATCACCTTTGCAATCAACTCCAAAATCAGGGATTGACTGTGTTTCGGGTGCGCCGTCAAAATGCTATCTTGTCTGCAGAAAATCATCTAACTGGGGAGAGCCATCACTATTCTTGCGAACGTAAAATAGAAATCCCTACATTTCCAGAACTGGCAAATCAAATTGCTGACTTATTGAAAACTGAATACCAATCAATCGACGAGCGAATAGCTCGGCTTTCTAGTATTGTTGAGATTTTTCAAGAGCGTCGCGCTCTCGAATTCACTTCTATAAATTCCTCCAATATAGAAGCATTCGCATCATCCCCAAAATATCTAACCTGCGAACCAAAAGAACCTGCAACTTATGAAGTTGTTGGTGCAAATATTGAACAGGAAAAATTGCTAAAAACTGTCCCTGCTAATCCCGTGACTATCGATTCACTGGAAGTCTTAGAAAGTATACTTGTAAAACTCCTTCGATTGCAGATAAAAGACTCTACAAAAACTGCTGTTGGTATAGCTGAAATTAAAAAACTATTTTTCAACCAATGTCAAGTTCATGCTGATTCTATAGTCAAAAGTTTCTTGGTCAATTCCAGTTTAGTTAAGTTTTTGCAGTCGCGTCCCTCGGTATTTCAATTAACATTGCTTGGGAGCGAATATCAAGTGACGATAGTCCAAAAATATTCGGATTCAAAAACTTCTTCATCTGCCACACTGGAATCATCTTTAGCAAAAATTGTGAGAACTTTAACCGCTCAATCTCCAGGCGCTTACATTTCGATTCCCCTAGTAGCCGGTGAATTTCATAAGCAATACGGTCAACCAATTACCAAAAAGCTGAAATCTCTCAAATTAGAGAGTAATTTTCTCGACTTTTTAAAGTCATCTCAAACATTTAAAGTGCAAAAAAAAGGTAAAGAACATCAAGTGGCGATCGCCCCTTCCCAGTTCTCTTAATCTAAGATTAACCAAAATTTAAAATCAACTTAATTTAGACAACCAGTTTTTAACAATTAAAAACTTAATCTAAGATTAACCAAAATTTAAAACAAGCTTATTACTTCCCGTGTTTTTAGTTGAGGAATTCAGTCTATCCTATGGAAGAGATTTGCAAAGACTGCTATTAATCAATTGAGGACAAGGAGTTATGGTTTTCTTCACTAAAAGCTGGCGGCGCGGCTTTATAGTTACGCTGGCGGTAGCAGCATTTTCGCTCTCTTTGATTAGTTCTGCGGTAGCTGCGGTAACATTAAACGGTTCGGGAGCCACTTTCCCTAAACCGCTGTACGATCGATATTTCTCGCAAATGAGAAGTGCCACGGGTATTACTGTTAACTACGAAGGAACAGGCTCCGGCGCCGGTATCCGAGCATTAATTTCAGGTACTGTTGATTTCGCAGGCAGCGATGCCCTGATGAGTTCTGCACAAATCGCTCAGGTAAAACGCGGCGTCATGGCAGTGCCGACAGCCGGCGGGGCGGTTGCAGTTGTCTACAACTTGCCCGGAGTCAACAATTTGCGGCTGAGTGCCGATGCGATGAAGGGCATTTTTGAACGCAAAATAACCCGCTGGAATGACCCTAAAATAGCAGGAATTTCTGGACAAGCTAAAAATTTGCCAAACACGGCAATTCGAGTAGTTGTGCGGGCAGACAGCAGCGGTACAAGCTTTATTTTTAGCAATCACTTGCAGGCTATCGGCAGCAGCATCAAGGGTGCCGCTCAACCGAGTTGGCCCGGTGGCCCTCTCAGCGGTCAAGGAAACGCCGGCGTAGCGGGTTTGGTGAAACAAACAGCGGGTGCAATTGGCTACGTTCAAGATACTTACGCTCGGCAAAACAAGCTCCAAACGGCATTTATTCAAAATAAAAAAGGCCGCTTTGTAGACGCTAATTTGGCCGAAGCTGAAAAAGCTTTCGCAGGGGAAGCCTTCCCGGCAGATTTCCGCTTAGTTGAAGGAAATCCTAACGATGGATATCCGATTGTTGGCTTGACTTGGCTGTTAATCTACAAACAGTATCCTGCTGCGAAAGCAGAGGCTATTAAAAAGATGGTTAATTGGGTGATGACTACAGGCCAAGGTCTCAACAAACAGCTAGAGTATACCTCGATTCCGCAAGGGACAGCTCAAAAGGTGATTCAAACAGTGAATCAGAGCGTGGTTGCTAGAGGTTAATTCAAATTTTTTCCAATAGTTATGAGTTTTGAGTTTAATGTATGACTCAAAACTCATAAATTACAGAGCTTTGGTGCGAAGTGCACACCTTATTTATGAAACTTACGCACGGGGGTCAGAAACCGGGTTTTTTTACGAAAAAACGCGCTGTAGTCAGCAGATTACGTAAAAAACCCGGTTTCTTTGTCGGAGTGCGTAAATCCTGAGTTTCTCAATTCAAGATTTCGCTGTTTACGCCATAACTCGGTATGACCAATTCTTCAAAGAAACCGAAAAAATTGACTCGGAAGCCTGCAGCAATCAACACCCACGTAGACTTGACTGATACGAAGGGTGAAGGTTTGTGGCTGGAGTCGGGATTTACTGTATTTGTATGGGCTTTTGCTTTAGCGACGGCGGGCACGCTGTTCTGGATGAGCTGGATAATTTTCAAGGATGCTTGGCCTGCTATTAGCAAGTTTGGACTGGAGTTTTTGTGGAATCCCAAATGGGATATCGGAGAGTTACAGTTTGGGGCTTTGCCGTTTATTTACGGTACATTAGTTAGTTCTGCGATCGCCATTATCATCGCAATTCCTCTCGGGCTTTCAGTAGCCATCGTTACTAGCGAGAACTTTTTGCCAATTTGGGTGCGATCGCCCTTGGGATTCATGGTTGAATTAATCTCAGCCATTCCCAGCGTCATCGTTGGACTTTGGGGAATCTTTGTGTTAATTCCCTTCCTGCTGCCTCTACAGCAGTCCCTGTTCAACAATTTTAGTTGGTTTCCCCTATTCAGCAGCGAACCCGTGGGGCCGGGAATGCTGCCCGCCGGCATACTTTTATCAATAATGATTCTGCCCACAGTAGCCGCCATCAGCCGCGATGTATTGCTATCAGTTCCAATAGATTTGCGAAGCGCTTCCATGTCCCTCGGCGCCACCCGCTGGGAAACCATATTTAAGCTGTTATTGCCAGCAGCAAGTTCGGGAATTATCGGAGCAACTATCTTAGCCTTGGGACGCGCTTTGGGCGAAACAATGGCCGTGACAATGGTAATTGGCAACTCAATTCAAATCAACAAATCCATCTTAGCTCCCGGCTACTCAATTCCCGCCGTTCTGGCAAGCCAATTTCGGGAAGCTCAAGAAGAACTGCACATCGGCGCTTTAATGTATTTAGCCCTAATTCTATTTGTCATCACCCTATTGGTGAACGCAGTCGCAGTCTTGCTAGTTCAGCTAATCGGCGTTAAAGGAGCTAAGAATTAAACATGACTCAAGCACAAAAATCAAACAGTATTCTGGACGCGGAAATATATAACCCCCTGTCGCTGAGCCGAAATTTGTTCGGCCGGGGAATGACAGTTATTTCCTTCGCTCTCACAGCTCTTGCCCTGCTACCTTTGTTCGCTATTTTGTACAAAATTTTAGGGGAAGGACTGACACATTTGAGCTGGGAAGTGCTAGTATCTCTGCCCGCACCCGTGGGAGTTGAAGACCAGCCCAACGGCTTTGCTAATGCAATTCTCGGCACAGCTTTAATGGTAGGTATTGCGACATCAATTAGCGTGCCTATCGGGGTGATGACGGGAATATTTATGTCAGAGTTTGGTAGAGAAAATAAAGCAATTGCCAATACAATCCGCTTTATCACCGTCATTCTCAGCAGCGTTCCCTCAATTGTTGTCGGCGTGTTTGCTTACGCTTTAATTGTCATTACAACTAAAGCATTCTCAGGATTAGCCGGCGGTGTTGCTCTCGGCATCATCATGCTGCCCGTTGTGGCGCTAACCACAGAACAAGCATTAAAATTAGTGCCTGTTTCTTACCGCCTCGCTTCTGCTGGTTTGGGAGGTGGACGCTTTCAAACTATTTTTCGGATTATTATTCCCTCAGCACTTCCGACTATTACCACAGGCATTTTACTCGCAGCTTCCCGCGCCGCCGGCGAAACAGCACCCCTAATTGTAACTGCCTTGTCGAGCCAATTTTGGCCCCCTTTAGTTGAGAAATTGGGCGAAATAGTTCAGTCTCCCGCCGGCGCAGAAACTCTCTCAAAAATCCAAGAAATTCCCGGTACACTGCTGACTCCAACTCCTTCTATGTCAGTATTAATATACAGTTACGCCAGCTCTCCTTACAAGGAGCAGAACGAATTGGCGTGGACTGCCGCTTCTGTTCTTTTGGGAATGGTTTTAGTTACTAGCTTAGCCTCCCGCGCCGTCACTCGCAAACGCTTGCAAGATAGGTAAATTGCGTGGGAAGGAAGAAGGAAGAAGGAAGAAGTCATTAGTCATTAGTCATTAGTCATTAGTCATTAGTGCTGTCGCCTCCGAGCTTTCCGTACAACGTCATCAGCAAGAAGGAAGAAGGAAGAAGGAAGAAGGAAGAAGGAAGAAAACAACTATAGCGGTTCTCAAGCGTTGTGAGGTGTGCCATATACCGCCCTATGCCCTAGGCCCTATGCCCGACAGTACCTCATCTTTCGCTTGAAATGCTATATCTGTGTATTTGTGATTTCGGAAATCAGTGCATAGCTATCAAGACGAACTAAATAATGCCATCAGGTAATATTCTGCATCTAAAAATCTACCAGCCACACTAGAAAAACTGCAAATAATGAAACCCAAAAGCAACTTAAAATCTGAAAAATATAGCGACCAATTTTTAGAAGACGCGACTCCTGAAATCGACCCCAATGCCATGCCAGCCTTGCGGGTTCAGGACTTGAGTTTCTCCTACGGAACTCACAAAGTGCTCGAAAATTTGTCAATGAATATCCCTCACCCGCAAGTGACGGCGATTATCGGCCCTTCAGGTTGCGGGAAATCAACGTTTCTTAAAGCTCTCAACCGCATCGGCGAATTGGAAGGAAAAGTTCAAATAAAAGGCAGGGTTGAGTTTTTTGGACAGGATATTTACAGTCCTAAAGTCAATATTAATAGTTTGCGCCGCCAAATGGGCATGGTGTTTCAAAGGCCGAATCCTTTTCCGCTGAGCATTTACGATAATATTGCTTACGGAGTCCGCATTTTTGGTCGCAAAAGCAAAGCAGAGTTAGACGAAATTGTGGAATCTGCCCTGAAAAGTGCGGCGCTTTGGGATGAAGTGAAAGATAATTTGAAGAAGTCGGCGCAGGGGATTTCTGGCGGACAGCAGCAGCGCCTTTGTATTGCTCGCGCTTTGGCGGTGAAGCCAAAAATTCTGCTGATGGATGAGCCTTGTTCTGCTCTCGATCCGATTTCTACGATGAAGATTGAGGAGTTGTTTCAGACTCTGCGGCAGCAGTTAACTGTGGTGATTGTAACGCACAATATGCAACAGGCTGCTCGGGTTTCTGATTATACGGCTTTCTTTAATACTGATGAAAGCCGCATCGGCCACATGGTGGAATTTGGGCCGACAAGTCGGATTTTTACTTCTGCAAGTAATTCGAGTACCAGGGATTATATTCAAGGTCGTTTCGGTTAATATTTAGTTGGCAATTGTGCCGCGATATCAGAAACCGGGTTTATATGAGATTTGGCGTTTAGCAATCACAAATCTAGAAATAAACCCGGTTTCTCGCCTTTACCTTTACATCTGAATAAGAATTTTCCGAGTGCCGTGCGATCGCGACGGCAAGGTATAATTCTGATTACTGCAAACCATTTTTATATGTCTCCCCCACTTTTAAAGCGAGAATTGGGTGTTTTTGGCGCAACTCTCATGGGCCTGGGTTCAATCCTCGGTACGGGAGTATTTGTGAGTATCGGAATTGCGGCCCAAATTGCGGGGCCGGGAGTGCTTTTGGCTGTAGGTATCGCTGCTTTGGTTGCTGTTTGCAACGGCCTTAACAGCGCTCAATTGGCGGCGAGTCATCCTGTTAGCGGCGGTACTTATGAATACGGTTACAAATATCTCAATCCTTGGCTGGGTTTTACTGCCGGCTGGATGTTTCTGTTAGCTAAAACGGCTTCGGCTGCTACTGCTGCTTTGGGTTTTGCGGGGTATTTTTTAAATGCAGTTGGTGTTGCCGATCGCACTTACCTCATCCTAACAGCATTAATCGCCCTCGCCGCCCTAACTTTAATTGTCTTGACGGGAATCAGGCGATCGAATATTACCAATACTGTCATAGTCTCAGTTACACTCTTATCTCTGGCTGTCTTTATCGCTGCAGGTTTACCAGAAATCAGATGGGAAATAGCCACTGTACAAAATGATAGTTCGATCGGCTCCATCCTCCACGCCACCGCCCTAATGTTTGTCGCCTACACCGGTTACGGCCGCATCGCCACAATGAGCGAGGAAGTGCGGGAACCGAGTAAAACCATTCCCAAAGCCATAATTTTTACTTTGGTGCTGACAATGCTGCTTTACATGGCCGTAGCAATAGTTTTCGCAGGCGCGGGGGGAGCCGATAAATTGTCCCTGCAAACAGGCGCTGCGGCTGCACCTTTGGAAGTCCTCGCCCGCAGTTTCCCCACTCCGGGAGTTTCTCAACTGCTAGCCGTCGGGGCAATTACTGCCATGCTGGGAGTATTGCTGAACTTAATTTTAGGCTTGTCGCGCGTCTGGCTGGCGATGGGGCGGCGTATGGATGTGCCGCGAGTCTTGGCGCGGCTGAATCCTTCGCAGACAACCCCTTATGTAGCTGTGGTGGTTGTGGAAATTACGATCGCACTTTTTATCCTCGTCGGCGATGTTAAAACCACTTGGTCATTCAGTGCCTTTAGCGTTTTGATCTACTACGCTATCACCAACCTCGCAGCGCTGCAACTTTCCCCCGCCCAAAGGCTTTACCCGCAGTGGCTGGCTTGGGTTGGATTGGCTGCGTGTCTGTTTCTGGCTTTTTGGGTGGAGAGGGAAATTTGGCTGACTGGGTTGGCGTTAATTGCAGCAGGTTGGATTTGGCGGGCGATCGTCCGGCAGCCGGCAAGAAACTAACATTATGATAGATTGAGACACCATCCCGCATTGTAGAGGGCCATGCCCGATCGAACTCCCTTGTCAGCGACTCAAGAATCCGTCGCAATCAGCGCCATCAGCCGCTATATCGCTCAAACACTAACATCCATTCACGAACAACATCCCGAATGGATAGCTGAAAAATACAGGAAAACCCCCTGGGCAAAACCTGATTTTCAGGCAGTTTTGATGGGAAAATTGACCAAAACCTTCAAAGCAGCCAGCGATACAAATTCCCTGCTGCAGACAGCCAAAAACTATCTCCAAATTCTGCTGACTCCACAATTCATTAATTCAGTTCAATTCAGCAAAATATTTGCCAAAATTCAGCAGCTAGCCACAGCCCAAACAGCACCAGCCCCATCACAAAACACAGTTTCCCCAAAACCTCCAACTCCCACCGCCCATCAAACAAATTCGCTTCCTGCCGGCATTGCCATCTTGCTGCTAGATGTCGAAAACTTGCAACTCACCATCGAAACCGAAAAATTCCTAGAGGGAATTTGCCACTATCCCGTCCAAATCAAAGTAGCCTTTGCCAACTGGCGCAGCATGGGCAAAAAAGATGCCGAATTTCACCAGCGCGGCTATCAACTAATTCACGTCCCCCCCGGCAAAGACAGCGCAGACTTAAAAATGGCTACAGTCGGCGCATCGATTTTCGTACATTATCCCACAGCAAAAGAGATTTTTGTCTGTTCGTCCGATCGCGCCCTCACCCACCTCAGCAATACACTGCAAGCCCACGGCTTAACCGTATTTCAAGTCCGCAAGCAAATAGATAAAATCATAGTTTTAAACAGCAAAACCGGACAAATAGAAACCCATTCCCTCGCAACCTTACCAGAAATCACACCCCTAGAACAATTAGTTATTCAGCTCAAAGAATTAATCAAAAAAGAGCAACAGCGCACCTCAGCTCAGTGGATCAAAATTTCTACCATCTCAGCTTTATTTAAAGAAAATTACGGTTTAGCCCTCAATCAATTGGCAGAACAGCATTTGCTAGGCAATAAAACCAGAGATATCTTCCTCAAATATCCGACCGAGTTTGTCCTCCACAAACCCTCAGAAAAATTTCAAACTTATGTCACCCTTTTTGAAGTTAAATTGCCCCCCCACCCGCCAATACTTAATAACAAAGAAAATTCAAATAACACCCAAGCAGCACCTGCAAAATTGACAGACATTAATTCTCTCGAAGACTTGGAAACAGCTCTCGTCAAAATAGTTAGCGACTTAACTGGCAACTCTCCCGATAATTCTGTATTTCTCTCCAATCTAGGCAGCGAATTTCACAGACAGTACGGCAAACAAATTACCCAAATAATTAAAGACTTTAACATCGGTAGAAAATTTCCTAAATTTTTGCAATCCTGCGCTTCTCTTCAGCTCACAAAAACCGAAAAAGGCTGGCAAGTTTCTCTAAAATAATTATTGGTTATTGGTTGTTGGTTATTGGTTATTGGTTATTGGTGATTGGTTATTGGTTATTTGTTATTGGTGATTGGTGATTGGTTATTTGTTATTGGTTATTGGTTATTGGTTATTGGTTATTGGTTATTGATTATTGATTATTGGTTATTGGTTATTGGTTATTGGTTATTGGTTATTGGTTATTGGTTATTTGTTATTGGTTATTTGTTATTTGTTATTGGTTATTTGTTATTTGTTCCCCAATTTCCAATTTCCAATCCCTCCGCTTCGCTGGGCCCAATTCCCAATTCCCAATTCCCAATTCCCAATTCCCAATTCCCAATTGCCAATTCCCAATTCCCAATTCCCAATGCCCAATTCCCAATTCCCAATGCCCAATGCCCAATTCCTAATTATTTATGACAACCAAAATTTTATTAACATCATTTGACACTTGGCTGCCGCATCAGGAATCCAACTCTTCTGACGACTTATTAGCCAAGGCTTCTCAAATTCAATCTTTGCCTGATTCCATAATTTTTTTGAGGAAACTGCCCGTAGATTTTCAGTCAGCGCCGAATTTGGCGATCGCCCAAATCAACCAAATCCAACCAGACACCGTTATCTGCTGCGGCATGGCTGAAAGCCGACAAAAACTAACCGTAGAATCTTGCGCCTGCTGCGAGCGCGATCTTCTCAAAACAACAGTTGATCTCGAACAGCTAATTGCTGATTTACCCACAACTGAAATCAGTCACGAAGCCGGAAAATTTGTTTGCGAAGCCCTATATTATGCGGTTTTAAAACACCTTGCCGATTCTCTACTTAGCACCAAATGTATTTTTGTACACGTACCAGTTTTAACTGCAGACAATGCCGACAAAATTGTCGCCGATTTTTTATTAATCTTAAATCGCCTCTCTTGACAACTGACAACTGACAACGATCGGGGCGGGCACGGGGGCACCGCCCCTACCAATTGCCAACTGACAACTGCCAATTGTCAACTGCCAAGTCTTTAGCCGCCGTAATTCCAACCAGTGCTTTCTAACAGCAACGGATTGCCTTCTCGGTGAACGCCGGCTGCGACAACTTCTCCGACATACACCGTGTGATCGCCGTGTTTTACAGCGCCGACAACACTGCACTCAATGTAACCCAGAGAGTCGGAGATAATCGGACAACCAGTTTCGGCACCGGCATAAAATTCTACATCCTCAAATTTATTGCCAACGCGCCGCTGCTGCTTAAAGAATTTCTGGGCTAACTCTTTTTGTCCTGCTTCTAGGAAACTCAACGCAAAGACTCCGCTGGCTTCGATCATGGCGTGGGATTTTGAGTCTTGCTTGACGCAGTTAACGACTAAGGGAGGGGTAAAGGAAGATTGCATCACCCAGCTAGCGGTGAAACCGTTGAGTTCCTCCCCGTCTTTGACACCGCAAATGTACAATCCGTGGGGGATTTTCCGCAAGATGGTCTTTTTAGCTTGTTCGTCTAGCACGGGCTTACCTGTCGATCGATAATTCTACATTTTCCAGTTTACCTTTTGGAGAGCCCGCAAACCCAACTGTCTTAAGGGCGATCGGGCTACACCGATATTGTTCAGATTGCCTGTTTTGCTGTTTTCGATAGCAAATATGCTGCTTCCCGCCACCTTTCTTTTGCTAGAATTACATTTAAATATTTGTATTTTTTGACAACTAAGTATATACGAATATTTTTAGCTGCGGGTTTGCTTTTTTTTGTTCAATGGAGAACAATTTTTGTTTTTATGCTGGTAGTTGGTGTTTTTGTATTCAGCATGAAAGCTAAATTCCGTGAGGAATTGCAGGAAGAAATGGCTTTGAGCGAGATCGAGTTGCGAAGGTAAGAAACTCAAAACTTGCTCACTCAAAACTTTTATGCTACCCCGTGCTTCTTAAACCAATTTTGCAGCTTTTGCCAAGCATCCTTGGCATCTTTTTCTCGGTAAGTGGGGCGGTAGTCGGCGTTAAAACCGTGCGGCGCATCTGGATAAAGCACAATTTCGGAACCGCTGCTACCAGTTTTGAGAAGTTGTCGCATTTTCTCGACTGTATCGTTGGGAATTAAGTCGTCTTTGCCACCGTAAAGCCCCAATACTGGCACTGTCAAAGTTGCTGCAAGGTCGATCGGCTGTTTGGGAGTTAAAGCCGTAGAAGCTCCAACCAAACGTCCGTACCAAGCTGCGCCTGCTTTGACTTTCGGGTTGTGGGCAGCGTACAGCCAAACAATTCTGCCTCCCCAGCAAAATCCGGTAATTCCCAATTTATTAATGTTGCCTTTTCCTGAATTTTGCGCCCAATTGACGGTAGCATCTAAATCGGACATCACTTGAGCATCGGGAACTTTTGAAACTACTTTGCTGACAATTTCTTGGATGTCGGTGATTTTAGAAACATCGCCTTGGCGGGCAAACATTTCTGGGGCGATCGCCAAATAGCCTAATTTGGCAAAACGGCGGCAAATATCTTGAATGTGTGCGTGAACTCCGAAGATTTCTTGAATTACTAAAATTACTGGAAAATCGCTGCCAGTAGCGGGCATTGCTCTGTAGGCTGGAATGAACTCGTCTTTCACGGGGATTTTCACTTCACCTGCTATTAAACCAGTTTTATCTGTGGTAATAGTTGCCAAAGAGATAGGATGAACGGCTAAGGCAAATCCGGCGGTTAATGCGGTGACTGTGATAAATTGTCTGCGAGTTAAATCTTTCATGGGGAATTGGGAATTGGGAATTGGGAATTGGGAATTGGGAATTGGGAATTGGGAATTGGGAATTGGGAATTGGGAATTGGGAATTGGGAATTGGGAATTGGGAATTGGGAATTGTCAAC
>NZ_JBARVX010000457.1:0-4231 GCF_049646505.1 Microcoleus sp. | reverse complement strand
GGAGGGCGGATCACCGACAAACCCGCAGGCAACCGATAGACTACCACATTCAGGAAGCTGCCGATCGCCGAGCCGACAACAAAGACGATCGCGCTGACAAGAACATTAAAGATAATTTCCATTAAGTTATTGGTTATTTGTTATTGGTTATTTGTTATTTGTTATTGGTTATTTGTTATTTGTTATTGGTTATTTGTTATTGGTTATTTGTTATTGGTTATTGGTTATTGGTTATTGGTTATTGGTTATTTGTAGCAACTAACAATAACATATTACTGATGGCTGCTTACTAATTACTGATGGCTAATGCTTAATTTCCCAACCATCCCAAATCCGTATTGCTTACCCCCTTGATGATTGAACCGCGAAGACGCATTAGGCGAAGCCGCGCGCAAGCGCTCTTATCGCGAAGAGAAGAGTCAGAATATCGAGGTAATAGCCAACTCGGATTTGGTCTAACCAATAACGAATAACGAATAACAAACAACAAATAACCAATAACAAATAACAAATAACTAATACATTTGAGATTCAATTTCGTCAAAAGTAACAAAACGTTCACCTGGCAACAAAACGGGCTGCGAAGCAAAAATTAGCTGACCTCGATTGCTTCCCCGGCTAACAACTACACCAGCCGGACGCTGCATCTGCTCGGAATGCACTTTCAGATACATACCGTAAGCCGATCGAGCTACTCGGATCAAATCTGCAGCTAGCAAGCCGTGACTTTCGGAAATTTCTATGCTGGGTTGTGATTTAGGCTGGTATCGGGTCACTGGAAACTTATGATAATGGTATAAGTCTAGCTATTGGTGTTAGCTCTAGATCGATCGAACTCATCTTATTTTAAAAAGAATAGACTAGGTGGAAGAAATTAAGAGATTAACCTACAATCCTCCCTTAGCTGCGATCGAACTGCGACTGCGAGCGCTCCTTTCCGCCCAACTGTACGCCGCTGCGTGGGTAGATGCGTCCCCCACAACGCTAATGGGGGTTTTCGAGCACCTGCGGACTCTCCGGTACATCCTCCACGACTACGTACCCAAACCCGTTTCCCAATCTCCGCCCAACCCAGGAGAGGTTCGCTACCAGTGGCTGACAGGTACTTTGCTGTTCACGGATTTAGCAGGGTTTACGTCGCTGTTGGAAGCGAACGCAGCCCAGGGGCGCAAGGGTGCTGAAACGCTGCTGGGGGTGATTAACGATTATTTTGCCTCCACAATCGAAATTGTCAGCAAATCGGGCGGGGATTTGCTGGAGTTTACCGGAGATGCGATGCTGGTGCAGTTTCTGGGAGGGATTGAGCAAGAAAATACAGCCAGGGCGGTGCGGGCGGGTTTGCGGATGCAGCGGGCGATGGCTAAATTTGCGAATATTGAAACAGCGCGGGGTGTTTTGTCTTTGAGGATGCGGGTGGGTATCCACTGCGGCCGCTACATTAGTGCCGATATCGGTACGCCGCTGCGGATGGCTCACGTACTTCTGGGACATTCTGTTCAGCAAGCCAAACAGGCTGAGGGTTCTGGGAGTGTGGGGCGGGTGTGTTTGACTGAAACTACTAAAGAGTCTTTGGGAGAGGAATTTTGTTTTGAACCCGGGAAACCGGGTTATTTTTTGGTGGCGGATGATTTCACGGACGATCGCCTCGGAGAGTACGATATTACTTTGAATCGGCGGCGGATGCCGAGTTCGATATTGCTCGATCGCAGCGTGTCGGGTTTGGTAAGCGAAATCGTGGAAGCTGTGAAGCGGCTTGAACCCCTTGCTAGTTATATTCCCAAACCAATCCTGAGACTGCTGGTTGAAAATGCTGACAGACGCAAAATTCCGCCGGATTTTCCCGAACCTACGGTGATGTTTGTCAATTTAATTAGTTTGCCGGAGTCTGTGGACAAAGCTTCGCCGGAGGAACAAGTCAATCTGGTGGTGGGTTATTCGCGGGTGTTTGCGTCGATCGATGCTGTAGTATCGGCTAAAGGCGGTGTGTTGCAAAAAGTAACCGCGCACTTGGACGGTTCGGATATGCTGATTTATTTTGGGGTTCCCGACGCTCACACCGATGACGCCAGCCGCGCAGCTAGTGCGGCGATTGCCATCCGAGATTTGATTGCAGATTTGCCCCTAGTAATTATCGGCGGTCAAGAAATAAAAGTTAGCTGTCAAATTGGCCTGTGCCTCGGGCCGGTGTTTGCTGCTGAGGTTGGAGAACCGCGAGGGCGCAGGGAGTTTAATATCCTCGGCGATACGGTGAATACGGCTGCTAGGTTGATGAGCGAGGCGGGGGAAAACCAAATTTTGATTGGTAAAAGGGTGTTTGAGTCGATCGGGCTACACTTCATTTGCGAGGCTTTGGGAGATGTTTCTCTGAAGGGAAAATCTGCTCTGACTCCGGTTTTTGCTTTGCACGGCGCTAACGTGGAGAGGGCAAAAGGGGGCGTTTAAATAAGTTTGCTGGGCAATAGTTGTGCAAGTTTTATGCTTCACAAAGGCAAGTAGAGCACAACCATTTTCCACTGTGACTACTAAATGTTATTTTTATAATTTTTTACGATACATCACAATAAAAACCGCCACTTCGTCAGATCGGTTCCGGTTGCATCGGAATGATTTAACCGCAGAGAACACAGAGAACGCAGAGGGAGATCCCAGAGAGATGAATAATTCCGATGAAGGACGGAATTAATATCACTCGCACATCCTAAATTCCGATCGATATTTCACCGTTCCGCTGCAATCCTGCAAAGCTCCACTTTCTAACTCCAACACCATAAAAGCTTCATCGGGCACATCATATTCGCATCCCAAGTTCTTGCTGCTAGCCGGAACGAACCCAAAACGCGAATAAAAATCTGGATCGCCCAGCACAACCACTGCCTCAAATCCCGATCGCGCGCACTCTTTTAAACCCTCGCGGATCAGCAGCGTTCCTATACCTTGCCGCTGATAGTTGGGAAGAACTGCGACTGGTGCCAACCCCAGAACCGACAAATTGCTAGAACATTTCCCTTCAACAGCAACCAAACTGAAGAAAATGTGTCCGACAATGCGATCGGATTGTACGGCAACAAAGGAAAATGTAGATGCAATTCCCCGCAATCGATCGACTAAATTTGCTTCATTTTCTCGACCGAATGCCGCCACATTGACGCTGCGAACAGCTTCGACATCTTCTGGCTTTTCGGGGCGGATTTCCATAGTTTAAATTGATTGTGGTGCGATCGAGCTGGCCGGCAAAACGATCGAGAAACCGTTTCTATCTTTCGATCGCGATCTCAATCAAATTCTAGCGCCCCTCAAACCTTTTGTGTTATTTATTGTGGCACTAGCCGACCGGAAGACAATCGCTTAATTCCCTCCATCGCCGCAGTTTCTCCAAATTTATCTTTTTTCTCGCGGGCAATTTTCAAAGCTTCTTCGTAGGATTCGAGAGCTTTGGCCGATTGACCGAGACTTTCATAAATCTCGCCCATATTGCTGAGCAAGCGTCCGATATTTGTTTGGTCGCCGATGGCTTCTAACATCGGTATCGCTTGCTGAAAATAGATCAGCGCTTGAGTATCTTTGCCCTGTTTGCGACAGGTAAGTGCCATGTTGTTGAGGAGGCGGCCGACGCCAGCCCTGTCTCCGATTTCCCGGCGAATTGCTAAAGCTTGGTGATAAAATTCCATCGCTCTGTCAAAATCGCCGATGTTGTAGTAGACGCCGCCCATATTGTTGAGGGTACGGCCTAAATCGCGCCGATCGCTCTGTTCGGTGCGAATGACCCGCGCTTGCTGATAAAATTCGATCGCCTTGGCATATTCTGCCTGTTCTGCGTACACCGCCGCAATGTTGTGCAGCGATTCTCCGATTTCTACTTGGTCGTCAACCGTTTTGGCGAGTTCCAACGCTTCTTCGTGCAGTTTCAGCGCTTCGGGAAATTTGTCGGAAATCCGGTTGATGAAACCCATGAAATTGAGGGTTTGAGCGAGGCGGCGCGCATCGCCTATTTCTCGGTGAATGACTAAAGCTTGTCGCAGAACTTCCAAAGCTTTCGACTTTGAACCCATTTCGCCGTAAACTTCTCCCAGGCGGTTGAGGATTCTGCCGATTTCGGGTTTGTCGTTTTGTTGCTTGCGAATTGCCAAAGCTTGTTCAAAACTCTCGATTGCTTCAACAAACAAACCCTCGCGGTGCTGTTTTACTCCTGTTTCAAAGAGTGTGTCTGCTGGCGTGTTGGGTTCAGTTGTTT
>NZ_JBARVX010000456.1:0-1771 GCF_049646505.1 Microcoleus sp. | reverse complement strand
GAAGGCGAAGAGGGAAGAGGGAAGGGGGAAGACTCAGCAGCAGAGGAGCAAAAAGAGAAAAGGAAGAGGCAAGGAAAAGTTTTTCTTGCTTCTTCCGATATTCATTAGTCATTGTTAATCATAATATATGATGAACCAAAGACAGGCAAATTAAGGATAAACAAAAATGCTTGCTAGGGTTTGGAGTGCATCGATCGTAGGCATTGACGCGGTAAAGGTGGGCGTGGAGGCTGATGTGTCGGGGGGGCTGCCGAAAATTGTGGTGGTGGGGTTGCCCGATTCGGCGGTGCAAGAAGCTAAAGAAAGGGTTAAGGCTACGCTAAAAAATTCGGGTTATGCTTTTCCGATGCGGAGTATTGTGATAAATTTAACTCCGGCGGATTTGCGGAAGGAAGGGCCGAGCTTTGATTTGCCGATCGCCATTGGCATTTTGGCAGCGTCGGAACAAGTCAGCGCTGAACTTTTGGGAGATTATTTGTTTTTGGGCGAACTGTCCTTAGATGGAAGTTTGCGGCCTGTGTCTGGGGTGTTGCCGATCGCCGCTGCTGCTGCCAAAATGGGTGTTTCTGGGTTAATTGTACCGGCTGGTAATGCGGAAGAAGCGGCTTTGGTGCAGGGAATATCTGTTTACGGTTTTGAAAATATTTTTGCAGTTACTGATTTTTTAAACAATCCTCAAGTTTATTCGCCGGTACAAGTAAACGGTAGAGAAGAGTTAGCAAAAAGGCGGATTCCGGGTCTAGATTTAAAGGATGTAAAGGGGCAAATTCACGCGAGACGGGCTTTGGAAATTGCGGCGGCGGGGGGACACAATTTGATTTTTGTGGGGCCGCCAGGGAGCGGTAAGACTATGCTGGCGAGACGTTTGCCTGGTATTTTGCCGCCGCTGACTTTTGATGAAGCTTTGGATGTAACTCAAATTCATTCGGTGGCGGGGTTGTTGAAGGATAAGGGTAGCTTGGTGGGCGATCGGCCTTTTCGCAGTCCTCACCATTCGGCATCGGGGCCTTCTCTGGTTGGCGGGGGCAGTTTTCCGCGTCCCGGTGAAATTTCTTTAGCACATCGCGGCATCCTTTTTTTGGATGAATTGACTGAGTTTAAAAGAGATGTTTTGGAGTTTTTGCGGCAACCGTTGGAAGATGGTTATGTGACGATTTCTCGGACTAGACAATCGGTGATGTTTCCGGCGCAATTCACTTTAGTTGCGAGTACGAATCCTTGCGCTTGCGGTTACTATGGCGATTCGATCCAACAGTGTACTTGTTCGCCACAAAAGCGGGAGCAATATTGGGCAAAGCTTTCGGGGCCTTTGATGGATCGGATTGATTTGCAGGTGGCGGTTAATCGTTTGAAACCGGAGGAGATTACGCGACAGCCGACGGGTGAGGAATCGGAACCGGTGCGGGTGAGGGTTCAGCGCGCAAGGGCGATCGCAACTAACCGTTTTAAGTCAGAATCTAGTTTGCGGTGTAATGCGGAGATGCAAAGCAGCCATATTAACCAATGGTGTCAGTTGGATGATGCTTCTCGGAATTTATTGGAGATGGCGATTCGGAAGTTGGGGCTGTCGGCGCGGGCTAGCGATCGTATTTTGAAGGTTGCGAGAACTATTGCTGATTTGTCGGGGGATGAAAGTCTGAAAACCAATCATGTGGGGGAGGCGGTGCAGTATCGGACGATCGATCGGATGCAGTAAGGTGGATTTGTGCGATCGGGCTTAGGGAAAATGACACAGGAATCTAAAATAACAGCAAGAATGTCCATATTACTC
>NZ_JBARVX010000455.1:0-5770 GCF_049646505.1 Microcoleus sp. | reverse complement strand
ACAACTAACAACTAACAACTAACAACTAACAACTAACAACTAACAACTAACAACTAACAACTAACAACTAACAACTAATTTTTAATAAATTTTCAGAGGTGAGCTGTGGCTACCAACGTTGTCCGCGAAAAACCGAAAGGTAGTTTTGATTTCAGTGCGATTCAGGAGCAAATCGAGTATAACCTTACCAGTCTTACTGTTAAGGATATGGCTATTTTTGCTCGTCAGTTTGCGGCTATGTTTAATGCCGGGGTGGCGATCGTGAGATGCCTTTCCGTGCTGCACGAGCAGTGTTCTAATGCTAAGTTGAAGCGAGCGCTCAGGAGCATGAATGCTGACGTGCAGGAAGGGATAAACTTGGCAGAGGCGATGGCTAAGTTTCCTGATGTTTTTGACCAACTGTTTATCAGTATGGTGGCGGCGGGAGAAGTCGGGGGGGTGCTAGATGAAACTCTAGACCGTCTGGCGCTGATGATGGAAAAGAATCACAAGACGGAGGCGGAAATTAAGTCGGCGATGTCTTATCCGAAGACTGTGTTCTTTATTGCGATCGTGATTTTTTTCGCAATGACTATATTCTTGCTGCCAACTTTCGCTAAAATATTTAAGGATATTGGTGCGGATTTGCCGGCTTTTACGGTGTTTATGTTGGGAATTAGTGCATTTTGTACGGCTTGGCCTCCGATCCAACAGGTGACAGTTATTGGGGTGATTGTAGCGCTCAAAATCGCCTTCGATATGTACTACAAAACTCCAATTGGTCGCCTGCAGATTGATAGGATTGCGATGAAGTTGCCGATTTTTGGAGATTTAATCGAAAAATCTGCTGTGGCTAGGTTTTGCGTGATATTTGGGTCGCTGACGCGATCGGGCGTGCCGATTCTCAATTCGCTGGAAATTGTGCGAGACGTGGCCGGGAATCAGGCGATATCAAATGCGATCGAATATGCGAGACAGGAAATTCAAAGCGGCGGCATGATCAGTATTGCTTTGCAAGAACAAGCTGTTTTTCCGTCTTTGGCCATTCAAATGATGGCAATTGGTGAAGAAACTGGGGAACTTGACAAGATGCTGATGAAAGTTGGCGCTTTTTACGAAACGGAAGTTGAAGAAGCGGTAAAAGGACTTACCAGTATGCTAGAACCTCTGATGATTGTGGTCGTAGGTGCTATCGTAGGTTCGATTTTGCTGTCGATGTATCTGCCGATGTTCGCAGTGTTTCAGAAGCTGTAAAAAATAGTCAGTAGTGAGTTGGCAGTTGGCAGTTGGCGGTTGTATGTTGACTGTTAACTGTTGACTGTTAACTGTTGACTGTTGAGTAATTACCTATTACTTAATTTAAAATGTCTGTCAAACAATCACATTACGAGGCGTTGCTAGCAGAGTACAGCGAATCTTCTGCTGCGATCGCCCTGCTGAAAAAATATCGGATTTACATGGAAATGATTCCGAGTATCCGCCGGGCCAACGAAAGTTTAATTAGCATTCCTTTGCCGATCGCGCGCTTGCGGGACGGCGTTTCGTATGCGGGAAGCGGGGGGACTAGCATATCGCCGGGGCAGGCGGTTTGTTTGCCCTGCGACTTGGCGATTTTGATGTGCGATCCCGAGTGGAAAGTGAAAATTGGAGTGGAAATTTTGATTTTCATTCATCGTCCGGGCGAAGAGTTTTCTGAGTTGCTAGGCCGCTGGCGGCAGTCTCAGGTTTGGCTGGATAAAGGTTACGAATGGGTGATGCCGCACCGCTACAGACATATTTACAGCGATGAAGCTGAGGCTGTTTATCCGCTATTTGTGTTGTTTGAGGAAACGCCCGATCGCATTCAGCGCGGTTTGATGGCAGCGGGTTTGCCGTTTGTGGTTGAAAGTTTTGATTTGGCTGTTGAGGAAGCAGAGGATGAAGAGTTTCTCGGTATCGGGGAACTCGGAAGTATTGGTGAAGAGAGTTATGAGTTGTAGGCTTGTGGTGCGATCGCCCATAGCAATCCTATTTCAAGAAGTAAACTATAGCGTTTTTCCTAGCTGTGAGGTATACCGGAGCGCGGAAACGGGCCTCGCTCGCGGGTGCGGGAGGCTGGTGCGTACTTCACTTTTTTGAGAACCGCTATAGATTTTTTTTCAACAAACCGCCGATCGCACTCTTGGTACAGAGAAAGAGAAATGAACCGCAGAGAACGCAGAGATCGCAGAGGGGAGAGAAAGAGGAATTTAGAATTTTATTTATATGAGTAGAATTTATAAAATTGGCTGGAAAACCCCGTCCTTATAGGACGGCTTCTCTTGCTATTGTTTTCGATGCAATACCAGATTGATATTGTTTGTAGCTCGACCGACAATTGAGAGTAACAAATCTCACAAATAAATGAAAGCAAACCCTAAATATCGATTCTCTCCAACCGACCAACAAAAGCAGAGTTTGTCTCAGCTATTTGGTTGTGTTCGGGTAGTTTGGAATGATGCCTTATTTTTGTGAAAATCTGCTGCCAAGCTGCCCACCTACAATCAGTTGTCAGCACTGCTAATACCAATTTCATAAAGTAGCGCTAGATATTACCCCTCAACCCCCCCGATGCTTTGGGGGGCTAACACTTCATCCACATCTTTAGCAAAATGGTATAACTGTTTCAAAAAAGACCGAATCAAGAGCATGGTTAAACGATGTGTCCTCCGTTCCGTTGCAACAATCTTTGAGACATTTAGCAACGGCATACAAAAACTTTTTTGATGTTTGCAAGAGCAATAGAAAAGGGCCCCAAGTGGGAAAACCTAAATTCAAAAAAAAAAGACCGACAACCAATCCGCAGAGTTTGCCAAATCTGGTTTCTCTCTCCAAGGAGGAGTAATGTTTGTATCTGTAACTTTTGTACTGATTAATCTGGCGGTTGATATTTCCTATGTTTTTTTCTACCCAAGAATTCGCTACCGTTAATTAGAGCCAATAACAATCCTGAAACTATTTCTAAACCTCTCTATTTGCCTCTCTTTCTCTGCGTTCTCTGCGCCTCTGCGGTTTACAAAAAAAATCTTATTCACAAATCAGAGACGCTCTATATATCAAATAGAAAACGCTTGTTTAACATCCGGCCGCAGCAAGTAGTAAATGCTAGCTGCTGCAAAACCTAAAGTTAAAAAATTAACTGCTGCACCTGCGCTGCCAAATAGTTTAGCGATTTGCGCCAAAATGGCGATGACATGAATAATTAATGTTCCCGTCCAAGCCCAAGTTTTGAGTTGAAACAAACCCCAAGTTAAGACTAAGGAAATAATCCCGATAATTAAAGCGATCGCAGCAAAGATTGCAATGAAGCCGCCGATTACTGTGCCAACTTTTGCGCCGCCGAAAGCCGCACCTAGACCGCCAAAAATGCCTGCAAATAGCAAGATGAACAAGCCGTCAAGGAGACTGAATATCCCGCTAATTAGCTGCAAGATTGCCAGAATAGTAACGCTTTGAGGACGATTCATTTTTTTGTTTTCCATTTTTAACGGATTTGCCAAATATTTTAACCTGTTGCGGGTTCGCGGCAGATGTATTGAGGATTTAAGCTTGGCGATCGCGAAACCGGGTTTATGAGAGTCAGCCTCTCGATCTTGTGCCGTTACGAGCTTAGCACTGCCCGATCGCCCTGCGATGACTGTGGCGCAACCCAGCGCGCGGTCGATCGCACCCCAAAGAAAGCCTTCCCATAGACTGAGTTTGGCGCGATCGAAGTTTGGGCCCACATCTTGAGACTAAAAAAACTTAACATTATTTAATAAGTTGCAATAATTGCTATAATTGTTTGTAGGTGCTGGTTGGGGAACTTTTTTAAAATCACCCGATCGGATGAGTCTGAAAGACGATGCCAAGCATCCGTAAAAATTTTACCTTTAAGGTAATCCTGAGATTAAATTAGCTGGTAAGTCGGTATGATAGTTAGTCCTAAAGAGGAAACTGCTCAGGTCAAGGTGGAAGATTCTAAGATTGCAGACACCAAGGCCCCAGAGACCAAAATTGCAGATAATAAAACCCCCCAAAAGCAGTCTCCAAAGAAACCCGCACGGAAGCCGAAGCGGTGGGCGATCGGCTTGGTTGCAGCCGGGTTGCTAGCTGTACCGACTACCATATATATAGCAAAAATTCGATCGCAGCCGAAAGTAGATGCGATCGCCGCGATGACAGTGCCGGTGGAAGCCCAAAACCTCACGGTGCGGATCACGTCCAGCGGCACGGTGCAGCCGGTACAGCGCGTGAATCTCAGCCCCAAAGGCTCCGGGCGCATCGCAGAATTATTTGTCGAACAGGGCGATAAAGTCGAAGCAGGACAAATCGTGGCGCGGATGGAAAGCCGCGATGTAGAAGCTCAACTGGCTCAAGCTAAAGCCCGCGAAGCCAGCGTGCAAGCCAAACTTGCCAAAATTGAAGCCGGGAATCGATCGGAAGACATCGCCAGCGCCCGAGCGCGCTTAGAGCAAGCCGAAGCCTCTCTGGCTCAAGTCCAAGCAGGCAGCCGCGTCGAAGAAGTAAACCAAGGGCGAGCTCGTTTAGCCCAAGCTCAAGCTAATTTGCAGCAACTGCGAGCAGGCAGCCGCATCGAAGAAGTAAACCAAGGGCGAGCTCGTTTAGCCCAAGCTCAAGCTCGCTTAGCAGATGCTCAAACCGGCAGTGTTAAACAAGAAATTGCCCAAGCACAAACGCAAATTGAATCGAGTAAAGCCCAAGCAGAACTAACAGCTCAACGGGTGGAACGCAACCGTCCGTTAGTCCGAGAAGGTGCCCTCGCTCAAGATAAACTCGATGAATTGATCAAAGAAAATCGCACTGCCCAAGCTAAATTAACAGAATCCCAAAAACGCCTGCAACAACTGCAAGAAAGCCGGAAGTCGCAAATCAAGCAACTGCAAGCTGCTGTCGATGTCGAGCAGCAAGCATTGAAGCAGTTGCAAAACGGCACGCGATCGGAAGGAATTGCCAAAGGCGAAGCAGAAGTTGCCGAAGCAAAAAGCAAATTAACGCAACTAGAAAACGGCAACCGTCCAGAAGAAATTGCTAAAGCCGAAGCAGCAGTTGCTGAAGCAAAAAGCCAATTGGCCGCCCAAGAAAACGGCGCTCGCCCGGAAGAAATAGCTTCCGCTAAAGCTGATTTAGCCGAAGCTCAGGCTCAAGTCCGCTTTCAAGAAGTGCAGTTAGAAGATACGAAAGTTCGCGCTCCTTTTGCCGGAGTTATTACCCAAAGATATGCGATTGAAGGAGCTTTTGTAACTCCGGCAACTTCGGCATCGGAAGCTACTTCGGCTACTTCGACATCGATTGTCGCTTTGGCTAAAGATGTGGAGGTTTTGGCGAAAGTGCCGGAGGCAGATATCAGTCAAATTAAACCGGGTCAAATAGTTGAAATTGTGGCTGATGCTTATCCCGATCAAGTGTTTAAAGGCCGCGTTAAGTTAATTGCGCCGGAAGCAGTTAAAGAACGGGACGTGACGCTGTTTCAAGTGCGAGTTGCGCTCGATACTGGCAAGGATTTCTTGCAGTCGGGAATGAATGTTGATTTGAGATTTATCGGTCAAAAGCTCAGCAATGCTTTGGTTGTCCCCACGGTGGCAATTGTGACGAATAAAGGTCAAACTGGCGTGCTAGTTCCCGATGAGAAGCAGCAGCCGAAGTTTATGCCTGTGACTGTGGGTTCGACTATTGGTAACAAGATTCAGATTTTGGAAGGTGCTAAGGCGGGCGATCGGGTGTTTACTGAACTTCCTGCTGGTAAAAAGTTGGAGGATATTATCAAAAATCA
>NZ_JBARVX010000454.1:0-2153 GCF_049646505.1 Microcoleus sp. | reverse complement strand
CGCGATATGCCGCTTTTGGAGACGATCGCACGCTATATCATCCAAATATATTATTCCGATGCAACCGTCGATGATATAAGTTGGCAGTGAAGGCTTGAGTTTTGTTAGTATTGGCTTGAAAAAGCTCAAGTCCGCAACTGCAAAACATAGAGCCCTTATGTGCATTGATCCCACAGCGATCGATCGACCTCTCGAAACCTGCGAAGCATTAGTAATAGAGCAAAGCGCCAGAATTCGGCAACTCGAAGAGGATTTACAGCAGCAGAGAGAATTGTGCCAGACATTAGCGGCACAACTCAAATCAGTCCAGAATGCCGGCTGTTCGGGTTCCACAACAGAATTGAATCTCGCCGAGGACGATCGCCCTGAGTTAATCGCATCTCTGGAAAAAAGCCAGGAAATGTACCGAACTCTGATTAAAAACTATCCGAATGGCTCGGTATTTTTGTTCGATCGCGATTTGCGCTATACTCTGGTTGACGGTCGAGGTTTGGCAGTAGCTGGTTGGTCTAAAGAACAGTTGGAAGGCAAAACATTGCGGGAAATATCCCCACCTGAAGATTTGCAACTTTTTGAGACTAAATATCGCGCGGCTTTGGCAGGAGAAGAAAATACTTTCGAGTATAAATACCGCGATCGGTTTTATTCAATAATAATTTCTCCCGTCAAAAACGACCACAAAGAAATTTTTGCAGGCATGGTAGTTACTCAAGATATTAGCGAAAAAAAGCAGGCAGAATTCGCGATTGGACGGCTGAAAAACGAGCTAGAAATAAAATATCAAAAGCGCACAGAAGATTTAAGAATAGCCAACCAACAATTGCGAGAAGAAATTATCGATCGCTGGCGCGTCGAAGAATTTTTGCGGGAAAGCCAGCAACAGCTAGAATTGTTTTTTTCTCAATCTTTAGATGGCTTTTTTTTTATGATGCTGGACGATCCAGTGCATTGGAACAATGCCACTGATCAGGAAAAAGTTTTGGATTACGTATTTGCAAACGCGCGCGTGACGAAGGCAAACGATGCTTTTATAGCTCAATACGGAACTACTAGTGAAGAGTTAATGAATCTGACGCTTAACTCTTTCTTAGGACACAACTTAGCAGATGCTAGAGAAATAATCAAACAATTGTTTGATGCTGGCAGAATTCACGTCGAATGTGACAATCGCAAGTTTGACGGGACTCAAATTTGGATCGAAGGTGACTATATTTGCATTTATGATTCCCACGGCAGAATTGTCGGGCATTTTGGCGTGCAGCGCGAGATTAGCGATGCGGTGGCTGCTGCTACGCAACGCAAACAAGCTGAAGCAGCACTGAAAGAAAGCGAAGAAAGATTCCGACAGCTAGCCGAAAACATTGAAAGCGTGTTTTGGATGGTAGGCCTTCAACCGCAGGAAATTATTTATATCAGTCCAGGTTACGAAAAAATTTGGGGCAGAAGCTGTGCTGAATTGTATGCTTGCGGACACTTTTTGGCAGATTCCGTCCATCCAGAAGATCGCTCTGGCGTTGTTGCTACATTCACTAAAAAAATTGTAGCTGAAGACGAGACGGAATATCGAATTGTCAGGCCGGACGGCGAAATTCGCTGGATTCGCGATCGGGCTTTTCCAATTATCAATCAAGCTGGTGAAGTTTACCGCGTTGTTGGCATTGCAGAAGATATTAGCGATCGCAAACAGGCAGAAAAAGCCCTACGTGACAGTGAAGAACGCTTCCGCCAGCTAGCCGAAAATATCCAAGATTCCTTCTGGCTAATTTCTGCTGACTTCACTCATTTATTTTATCTAAGTGCTACTTACGAACAAATCTGGGGGCGCAGCCGCGAAGAATTGTATGCCGAACCCTTAAAAATAATTGAGTGGGTGCATTCAGAAGATCGACATTTTTTGCAAGAGGGACTTCTGCGAGTGTTGCAGGGCGAGTCCACCAGTACCGAATATCGGATTGTTCGGCCAGATGGCACTATTCGCTGGGTGTGCGATCGAGCTTTTCCTATTTACGATGAATCGGGCAATATTTACCGCATCGCTGGTATTTGCGAAGATATTAGCGATCGCAAATTGACTGCTGCCCGCATCCAAGTAGCACTCCGTGAAAAAGAAGTATTGCTCAAAGAAATTCACCACCGAGTCAAAAATAATATGC
>NZ_JBARVX010000453.1:0-6120 GCF_049646505.1 Microcoleus sp. | reverse complement strand
TAGAAATCGCCAAGCTGCAAGCGGGAGAAATCGGATGGATTCAAGAACAAGATGCCGTTTCTAAAGTAGCAACTAACCCGACTCCCAACCCCGCTCAACAGGGGAAATGCGCTGTTGGTTATGACTCTAATTCCAATTCTAATTAATTATCGTCCGTCATCGGTCGTTAGTATTTTATAATACCAAGTTCGGTTAGTTACTGGCGATCGAGAGTGTTTTTACGCAGGACTTGCATTCAGAACGATCGAACTTTTGAACCCACATTTGACACCGCAACTTTCGCGGGTTCTTAAGGCAGCAGCAGGAAAACAGCAGGTTTGTGGGAAAACATCCCCATAAATAAACTCAACCGAAGGATTTGGCGGACAGAGAACATACAATCCGAACTCTCCACTTGCTTGAAAGTTTAGCAGAATAGATTAAAAAAAATCCGTTCGACCTGAATATTGCAAGCTGTGCAGAAGCGTTCTGCCCCGCCGAGAAAAATCGTTTCGGGATCGCGCCTTATTTTTGAGTGAGAAACAGCGCTAATTCTGAAATTTCACCAGCGCGCTGCCACTCGGTTTGACCCCGCCGCACTTTAGTACGATCGGTAATTTTCTGCACATCTCGCAATTGGTCTTTGGTATAAGGCCCCTCGGCTTTACCGCTGCGGAATACATACCATTGAGGCTGTTCTGACTGTGACTTTTGAGTTGGTGATTGTGACTTTTGAGTTGGTGATTGTGACTTTCTTACAGGTCTCATCCGAGTATTTCCCAACTCTGCCGACATCTGATTGAGTTCGACTTCAACCGGATCGGCAGCCGGTAAACGAGAATTGGACGATCGCCTTTTGTCTGAAGTTTTAGTTGAGGGCTGGCTGCTAGCAATTGCTACTTCGCTCCGCCACCCCCAGAAATGCCACAGCGCCACCCAAGCTAGCGCCGTTGCAGGTCCTAACATCTCTTCTTCTGTCTCTAACCATTCTGAGTGTTCTCCAAACCAAAAATAACCGATCGCGCTGAATCCGAGCGCTATCAAATAGAAATAAATTAAATAAGTCCCGTCATTAGCAGCTAAATGCCAACTGGTTGAGTGCCGCACAAAAGATTGGCTAATTGCTGTTTTGTTGTGTTTCCAGGCTTTTCTCGCTTGAATCCGGCTGTAACCGGGGGAACCAACAGGCCACCATGTCCCAGCCCAATTAACCAAATGTGCAGACCAATATTGCAAGGCTGCATATCCCACAATCCCGCTCAGCAACACGCAAACAACTAACACAAATATTGTCAGCGGCATTAGCTGTCTCGGCACCATTGTGGCAGTGACAATAGTTAGAATAAAAAACGGCGTGCCTGTTGCTGCTGGTACCAATAAAATTTGCAAAGTTTTGAGCAAATCTGCATAAAAAATCCAGAAGAATTTGAGCAGAATTTTAAACAGCTTTGCAACACGGAAGTGATACAAATAAGCAGAAGATATAGCAGTTCCTAAAATTAAAGCAACGAGCGCCCCCGAAGATCCGCGCACCGGCAGCATCAAAAGTGCGATCGCCGGAATTCCCATAACGATGGCAGCAGGCAGCGTCAGAAATGCGATGATACCTTCTCTCCAATGCAGCCAAGCCGATACAGTCGGGGGCGGCTGGTTGTGGCGGCGGATTTCCACCCACTCGGTAACTTTAGTTAACGCCCAATGGTAGAAGGCAAATAGCGGTATCTGGCACGCCCAAGCAAATGCGATCGCACCTTCGCCAGAGTTGTTGTAGGTGAGCCTGTACGCTGCTCTCAATCCGTAGGAATAATAGTAATAAGCTCCCGGCAGTAACGAAACAATCAGCCAAAAGCCGCTGCTTAAGGCAAACCCTCTTGCCCACGATGCAGGATGGGGGAGGAACTTCGGCCAGTTATTCATAGGTGAGACAATTGGACGGGATATCAATATTGTCCCACTACACTGTCTCGGCTGGCAATTTGAAAGATCGCGTCAACCGATGTACCGGATGCTGAAGCTATTGTTAAGTTGAAGGATCTTTTGCTTGCTTGCGGTGACGCGGAATGGCTAGAAGAGCCAGAATGTGTATAATTCAACTGCGAGCAAGTTCGATCGTTCCGAATGCAAGTCTTTTGATTTTTAGGAAAACTTGGATTCCGAAAGATCGAACCTCAAAAAAACCTAACTTTGGCGATAGGCAATTACCGCATAAAACGGATCGCCAACTCCCATCCCCAGCATTTGCATAAAACTCGGCAAGTTAGACTGTTTAGTAACTACTTCCGGCTTACTAAATCCGGGTATATTCGCTCCTTTGACAGAATCAAAGTAACTCTCAACCAATTTTACCCGATCGCCCTCCGAACCTTCCCGCCAAGCAGCAATTGCCTTTTGATAAAACATCCGGTTGGAAAAGCTAAAAATCGCTACTCCACCCGGTTTCAAAATTCGGTGAACTTCGGCAAAAATCGCATCCGGCTGCTGTAAATACTGCACCGATACGCAGTTGACAACTGCGTCAAATTCTGCATCTGCCAGTGGCAATTTGGGATTTGCGTTCAGATTTTGCAAGAAATAATGATTCAGCCTGGGATTTTTTGCCAACTCCTCTTGATTCATGCCGTGGCCTTCGACATGGGCAAATTCCATTTCTTCCGGCAAGTGAGACACCCAACTGCTCATCATATCAAAAATCCGAGTATTGGGTTTCAGCCGTTCCCGATACAAATCTGTTAATTGCTGAATAAACCCGTCATCTACATGAGTCACAAACCGAGGAGAGGAATAGAACACTGTATCGTCGGTGTCGTCTAACTTGGTGCGTTGATTGCCTTGGAGTAGCATAATGTGGGATGTGCGATCGTAACTTTACTCTTCTTATTTTACTAATAATTAAGAAATGTAAATAGATTCCGCAGGATGGATTTCCGGCACTCGCCCGCTCCAATCTTAAATCATCCCCTTCAGAGTCTACTCAGTATTTCTCTTATGCAAGACTTTGCTTCATTCAGCTTGTCACCACAGCTTCCGGCTCGTTTATGCGTTGATGCAGGACTGAGAATAGCTGAACGAGCGGCTTCAAAATAAGGCATGAGCTGGCTCTTTATAGACGGATCGATCGACTCATCTTTTTTTAAATCATCACACAGGCTAGACAGTGCCCATTTGGCATCACTCATCATTGTTGTTTCGTAGGCTTCTTGCACCTCGGATTGGGCGTTGTTTAATTGCTGAAGGATTTGATGCAATTTTTTTCTTTGCTCTTCGGACATCACATTCATCACTCCTTGAGAGACTAACTTATATAGGAATAAAACAAATTATCGTCGGTATCATCTAACTTGGTGTGCTGATTTCCTGGGAATAGCATTACGTGCGATCGCAACTTTACCCTTCCTATTTTAGGAATAATTAAGAAATGCAAACAAGTTTGACGAAAATTTAGCTGGTTTTTGCGATCGAGCGTGGGCGATCGCCCTCATTATACCAATCCTGAAAAATAAAGCTACAGATAGTTTTGACCAAGTAAGCCCAAAATAACAGATATCCGACTTTTGAAAGAAGTCCGGGAGCTGACCTGGGTGAAGAATTGGCATTTTGCGTACTACCTACGTAAAATCACTGTAATAAAAACTGACTTGCTTGCTGCAGGCTCAATCTCAAATCTCAAATCCGATGACCGAAAATCCGCGATCGCCCTTGACAACTTCCAAAATACATTTTACACTGATAGTACGAACGCTAAGTAATAATATTGATGGTTACTACATCCACTGTCGATCGCACAAATCTAGTTCGGTGGCACGACGTTCTCGCTCCCTACAGCCTGGGCTACCGGATCAAACTGCTGGGACAGCTAGGAACTCGCAGGCTGCAAGAAATACTCGAACCCTTCGGGCTGACACCTTTTCACTGGCTGGTACTGTGCTGCTTGTGGCAAGAAGACGGTTTGCCTACTTCCAGCATTGGCGACAAACTGCAACAGGTAGGCGGGACGCTGACAGGAGTTATCGATCGCATGGAAGAAAGAGGCCTAGTCCGCCGGGAGAGAGACACGCGCGATCGGCGTATATGGCGCATTTGGCTGACAGACTCTGGTTCCCAACTGCAAGACGTACTGCCCCCGCTGGTAGCTGAAACCCGCTCGCGAGCTATGGAAGGCATTCCAGAAGCCGATCGACAGCTCTTTTCCCAACTGGTCGATCGGGCAATTCTCAATCTTTCCTAAACCGACAAATCGCTCTTTCGAGTGAAGCGCAGCAGCATCTACCTCCACTACATTACAAATAACAGCAAAATACTACGCACCCTTAAAAAAAGCCATCTTACTAAATAAAAATTACGTACCCTAAACAAACGACATATTACTAAAGTATCAGGAGTCAAATACGGTGAAAAACACAAACGAAATCAACTCAGCAGAATTTAACGGCAACGGCAAAGGAGTAGCTGTATTAGAAAAGACGATCGGCGACACAGAAGTCAAAACAGCACCTGTCGCGCCAGTCCCAGAAACAGAAGTCAGCGCCCCCGCCGAGCTCAAAACCGGTGCCGAAACAGAAATCCAACCACCCCTGCCGCCGTCGGAAACACCCAAGAAAAAGTCCAAGAAACCGCTGATTTTCGCTGTATTGGGCATCGGGGCGATCGCAGCAGGCAGCCTCGGCTACAATTACTGGCAATACGCATCCATCCACGAAGAAACCGAAAACGCCACAGTTGCCGGACACATCCACCAAGTCAGCAGCCGCATCAACGGTACAGTCGGCGAAGTCTTAGTGCAAGACAACCAACAAGTCAAACGCGGACAACCGCTGATTAAACTCGACCCCCGCGACTACCAAGTTAAACTGCAACAATCCCAAGCAGCCTTAGAAAACGCCCGCCGCCAAGCCGAAGCAGCAATCGCCAATATTGCCCTCGCCTCTCAAACCAGCCAAGGCAAAACAGCCCAAGCTCAAGGAGATGTCGGCAGTGCCAACGCAGCCATTTCCACCGCCCGAGCAGCCATTAAAGAAGCTCAACAAGGGGTACCCGCCGCCGAAGCTGCAGTCGCCCAAGCCGAAGCCGGCGTGCCCGCAGCAATTGCCAAAGTCGCCCAAGCCGAAGCCGGAATTCCCCAAGCACAAGCCAAAGTGACGGAAGCCGAAGCCGGTATTGCAGCCGCGCAAGCTCAGCTAGTACAAGCGCGAGCTAGTCTGGTTAAAACCCAAGCCGATTATAAACGTTACGAAAGCTTGCAAGAAGAAGGTGCGATCGCCAGCCAGCAACTAGACGCAGCTAGAGCCGCCTACGAAGTAGCTGTCGGCCAAACCACCGCAGCCCAACAAGGAATTGCCCAAGCTAGAGCGCGCTTAGCCCAAGCCAAAGAAGGCGTAACCGAAGCCCAAGCAGGAGTAGCCCAAGCTAGAGAAGGGGTAAAACAAGCCGAAGCTCAAGTCGCGCAAGCCAAAGTCGGTGTCGCCAGCGCCGAAGCTAAAGTCGCCGTAGCCCAAGAAGGTATCAGTACCGCCGAAGCGAAACTGGCTGCATCCCAGGGCGGATTGCAACAAGCTCGAGCTACGGGCGAGCAAACTAAAGTCAGCCGATCGCAGTATGATGCTGCTAAGGCGGCGATCGCCCAATCGGAAGCTGCGGTTAAAGACGCTCAACTGCAACTTTCCTACACGAATATCACCGCACCAGCCACCGGACAAATTGGCCGCAAATCGGTTGAAGTCGGGCAGCGGGTGCAGCCGGGAACTCCGTTAATGGCGATCGTCAGCAACGATTTGTGGGTAATTGCCAATTTCAAAGAAACGCAACTGGCAAACATGAAACCAGGCCAAAAAGTAGAAATCAAATTAGATGCTTTTGGTGGCCGCAAATTTGAAGGTCATCTCGATAGTTTCTCCCCAGCTTCTGGCGCTCAATTCTCCCTATTGCCTCCCGACAATGCGACGGGAAACTTCACCAAAGTTGTGCAGCGGATTCCGGTGAAAGTTGTGTTTGATGCCGAAAGCATTAAAGGCTACGAATCGCGAATTGCACCGGGGATGTCTGCTACGGTAAATGTGGAACTGAAATAAATTAAGCAGTCATTATACAGGCTAAGAAACCAGGTTTCTGTGACTAAACCCGGTTTCAGGAAATTCTGCACGGGCC
>NZ_JBARVX010000452.1:0-4685 GCF_049646505.1 Microcoleus sp. | reverse complement strand
TTGCAGTAAATCGGAGGATGACTTGTCTTGTGAAATAATCTTTGGCGTCATGTCTCCTATTTTATGACACTTTGTGCACTCTGCTTACTTTTTTTTCTCTGCTACCCCTACTTATTGAGCGGATACCAATTATTGTTACTCAAAACTGTGATTTAGATTGGGACTATAGCGCTAGGCAAAATCGAGATAAACCTAATAAGTTATTAAATTCTATACTTTGCTGTCAAGTATATACAGCTCAAGAAATTCGCTCCGACAAAACAGTCCAGCTCAATTCAGCAGATTGGAATTTAGTAAAATCTAATCGTTATCAGCAATACCATTTTTTGGAAAAAATACCTCTAGAATGTGAATCATCTCAGGAAGGAATACCAGAATTAACAGTAGATTTTAAAAAGATTTTTGCTATAGATGCTGATTTCTTATACCATCAAATAAATAATAATTTTGCTAAACGACGTGCTGTGCTTGAAAGTCCATATTTAGAAGACTTTTCACATCGTTATCATGACTTTCATGGGCGTGTAGCACTTCCTGCACAACATGAAAGTGAAAAGGGGGTATAAGGGGAAAATTAAGCGGGAGAAAAACGGACGGGAAATAAAAAGTAATTGACGTTTAGCTTAAGCTTCAACATATTCGCAAATAGAAACTGGTTCGGGAATAGGAAAAGCATCATCTTGTAGTCCTTCAATATGAAATGCGATCGCCTCTTTAATTAAATTTCTCACCTCTTCTAAACTTTCAGCCACAGCTACACATCCCGGTAAATCGGGAACATACGCACCGTAGCTAGTTTCACCTTTTTCAATTACAACAGCATAACGCATTAATCTTCCTCCTCTAGTTGAGATTGCCGCAAAACACTTTTAAGCGTACCAATTGGCATATCAACGCCTAAATTACCTGACACAGTGACAGTTCCAGCCTTTTCAGGGTGTTTAAATTGACGGTGACTGCCCCTTGTTCTAGCTAAATACCAACCATCATCTTCTAACATTTTAATAACTTCTCTAACTTTCATTTTTCATCTATAAAACTCATCAACTCCCACACTTTTATTCCGATAATATACTCTAACTTCAGCAACCTCTCCATTGTAACCTGCGCGACTGATAAAAAACCTCATCCTGCTCAGCTCAATCCGAAGACAATGTTTAACACGGCCAAAACAGCCGTAGCACTGGCTGCAAGCAGGACGCGATCGCCCAAACCCCCTTTTCAATTATACTACATCTATGCTACACTAACATTGTCGCTCGTGCCACCGCAGGAGGTTCCCTCATGGCAAATGCCAATATTTCCCAAAATTTCAACTTAATCATCCCCGCAGGAACCCAAATTGTCACCAAAATTGAAGTCAAAAATCCTGCAACTAACGAATCTTGGAAACCGGGATTAGTAGGTGTCATCGTTCAATCGCCTACCGACAATTCCCACGCATATTTAGTCAAACTCCCAGACGGAACACAAATTAGTCTGCGGCGGCACGAACTCAGCATCCGCAAACAATTTCAAAGCGAAGGATTGGACTCAGGAGGAGATTTTCTCGCAGAATACAACCTCTACGATTCTGTTATTTACCGCTGCATTGTTGGTTCCAGAGCCTACGGTTTGGATAACGAGCAATCCGATACAGACAGGCGCGGGATTTACCAGCCGCCGGCAATTCTTCATTGGTCGCTTTACGGCATTCCAGAACAATTGGAAAACAAGGAAAATCAGGAATGCTATTGGGAACTGCAAAAGTTTCTGGTTTTGGCACTAAAAGCTAATCCCAATGTGCTAGAATGTTTGTACACGCCTTTAGTAGAAACACTTTCTCCTGTAGCACAAGAATTGCTAGAAATTAGGGAAATCTTTCTGTCTCAATTAATTTATCAAACTTACAATAGCTACGTTTTGTCTCAATTTAAAAAAATGGAGCAAGACTTGCGGAATACAGGAGAAGTGCGATCGAAGCACGCTATGCACTTAATTCGGTTGTTGCTGTCGGGAATTACGGTGCTGAAGGAGGGGTTTGTGCCGGTGCGGGTGCAGGATTTTCGATCGCAATTGCTATCAATCCGCAACCAGGAAATCTCCTGGGATGAGGTTAATTGCTGGCGGTTGAGCTTGCACTCAGAGTTCGATCGCGCTTTTGCTGCAACTTCCTTACCGGAACGTCCTAATTACGAGAAAGCTAATCAGTTTTTGATTAAATCTCGTAAAAGTGCGATCGGAACTTGATTTATAATTCGGCGATTGAAATCGCTTCTACACAAACAAAGTCCGCCTGCGCGGACTGAAGAGAAAAATGATCGAATACATTTCTAATCTAGCCAAAATTATCTCTGTTCGACCTTACCCGCTGCTGTTTGCGACTGTCAGCGGATCGCACTTGTACGGCTTTCCTTCCGCAGATTCTGACTTCGATTTGCGGGGAGTACATATCTTGCCGCTACCGAAAGTAATTGGACTGATTTCGGGAGAAGAAACAATCGAAGTTTCGGAAGTTCGGGAGAAAATGGAACTCGATTTAGTCACTCACGATATTAAAAAGTTTCTTGAGTTGCTGTTGAAGCGCAACGGCTACGTGTTGGAACAACTGTATTCGCCGCTCATAGTTTACACTACCAAGGAACACGAAGAGTTAAAAGAACTGGCATCGAACTGCATCACCAAGCACCACAGCCACCACTATCTCGGTTTTGCTCAGACTCAATGGAGATTGTTTGAGAAACAAAGCCCGCGTCGGGTTAAGCCGCTGCTGTACGTTTACCGGGTGTTGCTGGCGGGGATTCATTTGATGCAAACGGGGGAAGTTGAGGCGAATTTGGTTAAACTAAATCAGGAGTTCCAGTTACCGTATATTCCCGATTTGATCGATCGCAAACTGGCTGGTGCGGAAAAATCTGTGCTGGAGGATACAGATATTGAATTTTATCAGCAGGAGCGCGATCGGCTAATCAATGTATTAGAAGAGGCAAGTTTGACAAGTCATTTGCCGTCAAATCCTGATGCAAAGGTTGCTCTTAGTGAATTCTTGGTAAAGGTGAGAATGTCATCTGTGAACTAAGCTGTTCTACTTCTAATTACTCGTTTGGTGCGCGAAAGATTGCAGAACCTCTATTCCCACACACACTAATACCAAAAAACCGGGTTTTTGATTGTGATTGAAGACCAAAATGCAGTATTTTCGTCTTCCATCAAACCCGGTTGTAAGGATCGAAAACTTAATAACTTAAACACCTTCTACAGTCTTCTCTCCTGTAAGTTGCAAGAAAGAAGGAGGCAGAGCCTCGCCTATCTGCATTACCAGGCAGAGCCTGGTAACGAGCAATTTCAAGGCTAGAATGCAGTATTTTCGTCTTCCATCAAACCCGGTTGTAAGTGATTTACCTTGAGATATTTGTGTTGGCTCGTGCGCTGAGGGCGGGTATGCCGATATTTTCATTTGCGGTAACTTGTGTGTTTTTTCCTGGTATGTAAATATTCCAAGTTGCCCCGCCTAAAGATGTCTTGATATATGAAGTCAATGCGTGAATAAATACGACGATGCCGAGCATTTCTAATGACTCTTCAATGGTTACTATTATCTGGTAAAGTATATTATCCTCTCCCGCTGTAGAAGATCGGTATGCCCCTACCAATTCCATCCCTAGCGCTCCTCCAATATAAAGAGCGGTTGCTGCAACAAACAATTTTCTTGTAGGAACAGGAAGGTGGAACAGAAACTTAGTGTAGGATAAGAGAAATATCACTACTAGAATACCGATCGGCACAACCCAAGTAAAGTAAAGAATTCCTGTGGCATTTAGCATGGTTCGCATCGGTAGTATCAGTTTTTCGTGCAATTGACCAGCTTCGTCTGCAGCTAGATATACAAATATGAATGATAAAACTTTCCAGTAATTCTTGTAGCGACAACTATCCAAATTTTTCACATAGGCGATCGTACCCAGCAAGAAAGAACAAAACAGCAATGCCAAAGCTGAGTATGCGGTTGGAATGTTCCGCTCGGAATCCACGCCGAATGCCCTTACTAAGTAGTTGTCCGGCGATACACCAGGCAACAAGTACGCAGCCATCTGACTTAAGAAAGATATTACAACCAGACAGGTGACTACTCTCAGCAAAAATTGGGTGATAGTCCCTGGAGCTAGAGGAATTTGAAATTTCATGTTTTCTTAACCGTTTGTTTAATTTTGGATTAAGCATATGTTATCCCAAAAATTTTTTTCTCGGTATATCTACGGGCATAGATGAGTCATCGCGGTGAAGAGTTTATTTTTTTTATTGTAAAATTATAGCTTGATTAAGAAATGTAGCAGATATCGATCGCCCGCAAGTTTATTCGTGCAAATTAACAAAAATTTAATTATTGAAAGGTAAATTAGAGATATCGAAAAATGAAGCTGAAATCCTGACTGCGGTTGAGTAGAGCTCTACATTCGATCGATCTGTGACAGAGAAACTCGGCTTCAGACAGCCGATCGCCCTAAGTACCTAGGATTTCTGCCATCAAAGGCGATCGCCAATCTCAGTGAAAACTCTGAGATCGAACAAGAGGCAGAATTAACCGGACATTAACACTCCTAAGTACATTAAGACCGAAGAAACCGGGTTTTTTACCAGATATTTCTGTCAAAACACATAATTTTCGTCCATCAAACCCGATTTCCGATCGCCCATGTCTCCAAGAC
>NZ_JBARVX010000451.1:0-7115 GCF_049646505.1 Microcoleus sp. | reverse complement strand
CCGCATCTCTCAGTATCTTGCCAGCCACTGTCAGAGTTTCAATCCCTGATAGGGTTTTAGGTATTTTGCGGCGTTTCGGCGTTCTTACTAAACTTTTACTAGGTTCGTTTCAATCCCTGATAGGGTTTTAGGTATTTTGCGGCTCGGCAAATTCCATCACTTCGGATTGCCGCTCGAATTCCTCGTTTCAATCCCTGATAGGGTTTTAGGTATTTTGCGGCCAAACCACATCAAAGATATAAGTTCGTTGAGATTGTGTTTCAATCCCTGATAGGGTTTTAGGTATTTTGCGGCTCCCTGAATCCTTGGCTGATTACGATGAAATTGTTGCCTGGTTTCAATCCCTGATAGGGTTTTAGGTATTTTGCGGCTTACCGCAGCAGCAAGTCCAATCGATGCACATCAGTTTTGTTTCAATCCCTGATAGGGTTTTAGGTATTTTGCGGCATGATAATGATGACAACCCTTGCATACTCAAGGATTTCGTTTCAATCCCTGATAGGGTTTTAGGTATTTTGCGGCTCTAATGAGTAATGTCTACCATACTATCAAGCACGTTTCAATCCCTGATAGGGTTTTAGGTATTTTGCGGCCGCCCGTTCCAGAAGCCTTACTGTATTTGGTTTTCAAGGTTCAGTTCCGTGAATCTAAAACAAAAATACCATTTCAGCCTTCGACTTGTCAATACCCAATTTTTCATATTCACTCCAAAGCCTTATCCTGCAATACTTTCAGACTTTCCGTGAATCGTATTTTTAGACAGAGAGCCTCAAACCCTTGCAGCACATAGATTGTAGCCTCAAAATTTAACACCTCGATTTTTACACCTACCCATTCACAGATTTTCCACCCAAAAACAGACATCAACCCGATCACCACTTCCCCAGCGCCCCCCAAACAGCACCCGAAACCACACCCCAAATCGCCCCCAAACCAGCCCCCACGATCGCCCCCGCGACAGGCGCAAACTGCACCGGCACCCCAGCGCCCAAAGCCGGAAACATCGCAGACACCCCCGCCCCCAACAAAGCACCCGCAAAAGTCCCCAAAAAACTGCCCCAAATCGCCCCCAAAGTTCCACCCCTCCAACCCGAAGGCTGAAACGACACCGGCAGCTTCGGCGAAAACCCGCAAACACCCAACAAACTACCAGAAACCACACCCCCAACAGCACCCACACCCGCCGCCACGATCGCCACAGCCAGCAACAAACTCGCAAACTCGTTCACCGATCGCATCTGCCCGCTATATTGCTGCCAAACCACCAGGCCAGCCCCCAACAAAATACCAGCCACAGTACCCGCAAACGCTCCCCAAACCGCTCCCAAATACGCTCCCCGCCGGCCCCACGTCCTCCCCACAGGCATCGCCAGAGGAGGCTTGCAAACAGCCCAAACAAAGCCCCACACGATACCAACCCCCGCGCCAGACAAAATCCCCTGCCCGATCGCCCGATCGTCACTCATCGCCCCAAACACCGCACCGCCGATCGCCGCCAAAAAGAAAGCCCCCCACAGAGTCCCCACCAAAACCCCTCCCCACTTCCGCCAAATCTGGTTCGGCGGCAAAGTAAAAATCCCCCAAATCATCCCAAAAAAACTTCCCCAAATCGAACCCACAAAAATCGCCCCCAAAATCGCGCCGCCGCCCTCAACCACAGCCGAAAAAACCCCCGCCGCCGCCGCCAAACACAAAGTACCCCAAACACCGCCCCAAGCAGCATCCCGAACAATACGCTCCAAATTGCCCACCGGAGCCCTCGCCGCAGGAGTCCTACTCCGAGAAGACATCGGCATCGGTAACAGCGGCACTGCGTACTGGCCTAGTTGGCGCGGCAGCCCCGTTGAGGAGTATTGGCGGCGCGGTGCGGTGTCCCTCACAGGCGCTGCGGGTTGGGGCTTTTTACGCTTGGCTTTTGCCGGCTGCAAGTGCAATCCGCTGTTGACTGCTTGTCGCGAAGGAAACGGATCGCGGCCTTTGAGGAGTTTTGCCCGATCGCACCAAGGACACCGACTGAGATGATTTCCGTATTTGTGCTGAGTATTTTTGCTGCAAGTAATCAGAGAATCTTCCGCTTCCCGAATCGCATTCACCCAAGTTTTCGCATCCGGGCGCGCCGCCGGATTGAGGTGTCCTTCCTCAAAACAGCGGATAAACATCTGCCGCAGCCTGGGCTGCAGCATATCGAAAGGCGGCGCTGCGGGCATCGGGCGGTAGGGTATCCGTTTGGTACCGTTGGGGAAATGGCCCGATCGAATTCTCGCTTCCAAAGGCGGCGGTTCATCGCTACCGAGATAAACCCCCGCAAACGGGTGCGTACCTTCCATCAGCAATTGAAAAATTAGCACCGCTAAACCGAACAAATCGTGCTCTGGGGATCGATCGATATCGCGAAAAGTCTGTCCCTGCAATTCCGGCGGCGTAAACTCCGGCTTCCCCACGGGACACCGGTAAACGTAACCCGTGTAAGGATCGCGCACTTGAAACGAATCCGTGTCTACCAGCGTTACCAAAGCCGTATCCGTCACCAAAATGTTCGACTCGTTCACGTCGCCGATGACGTAACCCCTGACGTGGAGGGCGTTGACAGCCGAGGCGAGATTTCGGGCGGTGCGGTGGAGGTAAAGATAGCTAAATAGCGGTTTTTGTTCGCGCCTGGTTTTGGGAGTGTAGAAAGTGTGTATTGGCAGCACTTTCTTGACGCGCGGCATCACAAAACCGACGATTTTTTCGCGCCCGCCGACAGTATGCAGCAAATCTACCGGCCAAGCTATTGAGGCGTGTCCCGGTTCGGCGATCGGCGCATCCGGCGGCATACTGAACATGACCGTGAGTTTGTCGCCGTCTTCGTCTGTCGGTTTGTGGTAGATTTTTGCTACTAGGGACGGATCTTGGGCGATCGGGTAGATTCGACCTTCACCGCCGCTGGCGATCGCGCTTTTAGTGTCGATCGCAATCAGTTGTCCGCTAAATTGGCGCTGCAACTGCATAGAATTCCGTTAGGGGATAGAGGATTTGGGAGTCAACAGCACTCATTGATACTCCTCGGCCGATCGGGCACGAGGATTCTTAAGACATTACGACCTTAATATCCCTATGGCTAGGGTTCCCTTGCCTCGCTCACCTTTGCTTTTTGAGCGCGGTGATATCTTTTGGGGGTTTAAATACATATTACCAGGTTGGTAGGGTCGAGGGAATTTTACTAAACTTCCCCTCCCATCCGAAACCGTGCGTGCACACTTTTACCCCGCGCGGCTACTCAAAGTGTTTTCCTTTGTCAATACAAAACTTCCTAACTCCACAACATTGTGTAGTAATTCATAAGCTGTTGCCGCATTTAAATTTTATGTAAAAAACAATAAAACTCTTGTTACTCGTTACCAGGCAGAGCCTGGTAATGCAGATAGGCGAGGCTCTGCCTCCTTTGAGAAAAGCAACTTACAGGAGAGAAGACTGTAGGAGGTGTTTAAGGATCGTGAATTAAATAATTTAGACAAGTTTGTGGGATGGGCGTCCCGCCCATCCCACAATAACCATCAAATTGTAAGTTATTTAATTATCATTCCTAAGTTATTAAGTTTTCGATCCTAAGCTTTTGTTACCTTGATTTGCGACTGAGCCACAGCCTAGATTTGAGATTAACAATTTGCACGATCGGAGATTTATTCTCGCATTCAATCGAGACACTCGAACAAAAGTCAAATATTTTCGACAATCGCAAATTACAGCGTATTCCAAATTTATGAAATACACACTCATAACCGGGTTTCTTGAGAGTTTTCGCCTCATTAATAAATGTGTTTAAAAAACCCGGTTTCTCGCCCTCTACACCTACATAGAATATGCTGTAATTTAGGGGATTGCATCCGTTTTTTGGCAGAATGTAGGATACACGAGCAGCTATTTTTTCCTATTTTATACTCGACCTATTCCAAAAGTCCTTTTCATCAATTGAGCGGACGGGCTCTCCGGCCCATCCCACAAGAAAAAATCACTTTTGTGGGACGGGCCGGAGAGCCCGTCCTAATTATTTTTGCAAGAGGTCTACTGTTTCGCAGCTCCCAAAGCCGCAGGACATTCTTGTTGATTGCTGGTGGCTTAATAGTGAGTAGCGAGTAATTACCAATTACCAACTGCCAACTACTAATGATTCGCAGCTCGATCGCTCGATTGTGCAATGGCAAAGGTACAAGCGATCGCACTTTTTGCTAGGATAGTTTCTCGCTGTTCAAAATTCCTGGTGGATGTCATGATTTCTGGTGTTTACACGTTGAGAGAACTTAAAGAAGCGATCGCATCCGCTCCGGATAACTGGCGTCCGATCGTGTTTACTAACGGGTGCTTCGATATTTTGCACTGCGGACACGTCCGCTATTTGCAAGCCGCAAAAAAATTGGGGCGCACCCTCGTGGTGGGCTTGAATAGCGACGAGAGCGTGCAAACTATCAAACCTCAGCAGCCGGGATTGCCGCCCCGCCCGATCGTACCGGAAAATCAGCGAGCCGAAGTGTTGGCAGCCCTGAAACCAGTAGATGCGGTGGTAATTTTTTCCGAGATTACAGCAACTAAACTGATAAATATCCTGAAGCCAGATATATATGTTAAAGGAGGCGACTATCAACTCGAAACTCTGCCGGAAGCACCGGCGGTTATCGCCGGAGGCGGCAAGATTTCCTTGATAGAAATAGAAGTTCCGAGTTCTACAAGTGCGATCGTCCAACGCATTTTGCAGTTAGGCGCTTAACCCCCCGATCGCAAACAGCAAATAGTGAGTTAAACTCATAAATTGCCCCATCAAAAATACTAAAATGTGGCTGCTCGTACAACTTGATCTTAATGGCTAAGCAGGAGATAATTTTAATGGAACTCACAAGCAATAACACGATCGCGGAAATTCTCGAAAAACACAAAGCAGAGCTACTAGCAGACTGGCTCAAAGAACTACAAAATAGCGGGCTGCGGCGGGACGACTTGATGAGAGCCAAAGAATTGCGATCGGAGTGTCAAGAGTTCCTGCAATTGCTCCAAGTAGCATTGCAGCAAGGTAACTTTAGCGACATCCAGACACCCGAATGGGAAAATATGCGGCTGCTGCTAGCAGAAGTTTCGCGATCGCGCGTTCAGAGGGGCTTTACCCCCTCAGAGATCGCGAGTTTTATTTTATGCTTCAAAAAGCCATTGTTCGATCGGCTTTGTCACGAACTTACACAAAACCGCGACGCACTTGTCGAAAAACTTTGGCTTTCCACCAGCTTATTAGACCAGCTAGGCCTGTGGGTGACAGAAATCTTTCTCAAAGCTCGCGAAGAAGTAATCGAACGCCAGCAGCAAGAAATGCTCGAATTGTCAACACCCGTAGTCAAACTTTGGCAAGGAATTCTCGCTTTACCCATGATCGGGACACTCGACAGCGCCCGCACTCAAATAGTCATGGAAACTCTGTTGCAGGAAATCATGGAAACCGGCTCCGAATTTGCAATTTTAGACATTACAGGCGTGCCGACTGTTGACACTTTAGTCGCTCAACATTTATTAAAAACCGTCGCCGCCGCCCGTCTCATGGGTACTGAGTGCATCATCAGCGGGATTCGCCCGCAAATAGCTCAAACCATAGTTCATTTGGGAGTTGATTTGCAGGATATTCTGACAAAAGCAACTTTAGCAGATGCTTTTAAAGTCGCTTTGCAGCGCCAAGGTTTAACTATAAAAAAATTGAATGAGGACAGATAAAAACTACAGCCTTTCTCAGAAAGGTGAGGTACTCTCGCGGGCACAGGGCATAGGGCATAGGGCATAGGGCATAGGGCATAGGGCATAGGGCATAGGGCATAGGGCATAGGGCATAGGGCATAGGGCATAGGGCATAGGACACAGGGCAGAGAACTTGAAATTAAAGCTCAAATAGAGGTAAATTTATGGAACGGATTCCTATCCTGCAAATGGGAGAATTTCTGCTAGTAACAATTCAAGTAGATATGCACGACCGCTTGGCAATAACCCTGCAAGAAGACCTGACGAACCGGATAGTCAAAACCGGAGTTAAAGGTGTGTTGATAGAAATCTCTTCCCTGGAAATTGTAGATTCTTTTATCGGTCGCATTCTTAACAATATCGCTACAATGTCGCGAATATTGGATGCTGAAACAGTGGTGGTCGGGATGCAGCCTGCGGTGGCAATCACGCTCGTTGAATTGGGGCTTTCTCTGACCGGAGTTCGCACAGCTTTAAGCGTTGAAAAGGGGATGAATTTGTTGCGAAAATCCTTGGGTTTTTCCGCATCTGCCGAAGCTTTAGCAGTCGATAAATTGTCCCCGCGGGTGAGGCGGAGGGAGTAAATAAACCCGGTTTGTGTGTAGATAGCTTGTTGACCAACTCAAGTTTTCTGAAGGCGGGAAACTTGGTTGATGAGGGTAAGTCTTATGTTTTGTGGAGAACTTCTATTTTGGTACAGTATGCGCCATGTCAAAACGCGAGACATTAGAAATTCGATCGTCCTCCGATATAGTCCAAGTCCGACAGCAAGTGCGAACTTTGGCTGTAGCAATGGGATTCGGCTTACTAGACCAAACAAAAATCGTTACGGCAGCCAGCGAACTCGCCCGCAATACTGTAGACTACGGCAAAGGGGGAACAGTAACTCTCGAAACGATCGAATCGGGGAAACGCAAAGGACTGCGGCTGATATTTGAAGACAAGGGCCCGGGAATTCCAGACATCGAATTGGCAATGACTGACGGTTATACTTCCGATCGCGGTTTGGGCTTGGGGCTGGGCGGTTCTAAGCGGTTGATGCACGAGTTTGAGATTGCTTCTAAAGTGGGTAAAGGGACGAAAATTGCGATCGTCCGCTGGCGGTGAAAGGGGAAATTGGGATAGGGAAGATTGAGCGAAGTTGGGCAAAATTGGGCGACAAATCGGGTTTATTCGAGTTGGGCGTTTGGTGGGAAAAAATATTCCAAGAAACCCGGTTTCTGAGATGATGATTAATGCGGAGGGGCGAGAAACCGGGTTTATTCGAGTTGGACGTTTGATGAAGAAAAAATATTATAAGACACCCTGTTTTTGAGGTTATTGATGACTAATGACTAATGACTAATGACTAATGACTAATGACT
>NZ_JBARVX010000450.1:0-30619 GCF_049646505.1 Microcoleus sp. | reverse complement strand
TAAACTGGTAAAATGGCAAATCCTGCTAGCAATGCGCCTTGCAGCAATACTAAATATTCGCCGCGGCTGTTGTTGCGCCAGCCTTCGCGCGTGAAACCCCAGTCAGTTAAAATTTTCATAGTTGAAGGAATTGGGAATTGGGAATTGGGAATTGGGAATTGGCCAAACAGGGAATTGGGAATTGGGCATTGGGCATCGGGCATTGGTAACTAATGACAACAGTCAACAGCCAACAGCCAACAGTCAGTAGGGGCGGTGCCAAGAGTGCCCGCCCTCAAGCGTCAACAGTCAACAGTCAACAGTCAACAGTCAACAATTAACAATTAACAGTCAACAATCAACAATTAACAATCAACAATTAACAAATTCATTCTAGCCAAGGACGTGTCATTAGTTCTAGTTGGTTGACTTCATCTTGGCTCAAAGTCCAACCTAATGCGCCAGCGTTTTCTTCGGCTTGTTTTGCGGTTTTAGCGCCGGGAATGGGGATGACTCCGTTTTGGGCTATTAACCAGTTTAGGGCAACTTGGGCGGGCGTGCGAGATCGCTTTTTGCCCATTTTCCGCAGGGTGGACATGACTAATTCGATTTTTTCGATGCCGTTTTTGCTGAAACGGGAGTCGAATTTACGGGCTCCTGCTGGTTGTTCTTGGGCGGTATATTTACCTGTCAGTAATCCTTGGGCTAAGGGGCTGTAGGCTAAAATTGTTACTCCCAATTCCGAGGCTGCACTCACGATTCTTTTTTTTTCTACTTGCCGCGATAGCAATGAGTAACGAACTTGATTTGTTGCTAGGGGAACGCCTCTGGCTGCTAATATTTTGTGGGCTTCGCGCATCTGTTCTTCTGAATAGTTGCTGACTCCTACTGCTTGGATTCTACCTTGTTTGACTTCATCTGCTAAGGCGTTCATCAGGGTTTCTTGACTTAGTAAAAAAGTGAAGGGCCAGTGCACTTGGTAGAGGGCTATTTGTTCTACTTGCAAGCGTTTTAAGCTGGCACTCAAAGCGTCAGAAACTGATTTTCCGGTAATTCGCCAAGGTACGGGGCCGAATTTGGTGGCTATTTGCACGGGTTGGCTGGTTTTTTTGATAAACTGCCCTAGCAATTCTTCTGATAAGCCGTTACCGTAGACTTCGGCTGTGTCGAAAAAGTTGACTCCTGCGTCTAGGGATGTTTTGAATGCTGCTTCTACTTCGGTGGCGCCGTAGTTGCTGCCGTAGTTCCAAAATAGTTTATCGCCCCACGCCCAAGTTCCGACGCACAGGGGAATGACGGCTGGGCCTTTTTGTCCTAGGGTAATGGTTGTCACGGTTGGTAAATCCACAGTTATTGATTCTCTTTATTTTTATATGAATTTATACGAATAATCGCATTTTAGCTTCGGGCTTTGGGAGGAAAGGCGGCTGTATCTCAGTTACTATAAATGAGTCATGCTGTATTTATTTTAATAGTTATGTCGATCGACCGTTTGCCAGATTCTAGATTAACAGATTCCGCGACTGCGGCCCCAAAGCGGGTTAATTTGCTGACTATGTTCCGGCTGGGTTTGTTTCAGATGGGGCTGGGCATGATGTCGATTTTGACGCTGGGGGTGCTCAATCGCGTGATGATTAAGGAGTTGGCGATTCCGGCTACTGTGGTGGCGGGTACTCTGGCGATGCACCAGTTTGTCGCCCCGGCTAGGGTGTGGTTCGGGCAAATGTCTGATGCTAAGCCTTTGTTCGGGCATCACCGCACGGGTTACGTGTGGCTGGGAGGGCTGTTGTTTGTAATTTCGGCTTTTTTGGCGGTGCAGGTGATGTGGCGCTTGGGCGCTAGTTTGGAGGCTGTGGGATGGACGACTCCGACTTACGGTTGGGTGGGTTTGTTGGGTTTGGTTTTTGCACTTTACGGTATCGCGATTTGTTCGAGTTCGACTCCTTTTGCTGCTTTGTTGGTGGATGTTTCCGATGAGGAAGACCGATCGAAGTTGGTGGGTGTTGTGTGGTCGATGCTGATGGTTGGTATTATTATCGGGGCGATTGTCAGCAGCGGTTTGCTGAAGCAGATTGACGGGGATGTGCCGCGGGAAGTGTTGCAGGCTTCGATTAACGGTTTGTTTGTGAAAGTACCGGCGGTGGTTTTGCTGTTGGTGGCGGTTGCAACTTTTGGGGTTGAGAAAAAGTATTCGCGTTACGGGGCGCGATCGATCGCACTTAATCGAGAAGATAAAATTACTTTGGGAAGTGCGCTGCGGATTTTGACTGCTAGCCGTCAAACCGGCTTGTTTTTTACTTTCCTGCTGGTAATGACGATTTGTTTGTTCATGCAGGATGCGGTTTTGGAACCCTACGGCGGGGAAATTTTTAAGATGCCGATTTCGGAAACTACGCGGTTGAATGCTATTTACGGTACTGGCGTGCTGTTTGGTTTGGGAACCACTGGTTTTTTTATTGTGCCGCGAATTGGCAAACAAAATACAATTAAATTGGGTTGTTTGTCGGTGGCTGCTTGTTTTTGTTTGATTATTTTATCGGGATTTACAGGTAATCCAATTGTGTTTAAGTCGGCTTTGATGTGCTTCGGATTAGCTTCAGGAATTACGACGACGGGCGCGTTGAGTTTGATGTTGGATTTGACTGCTGCGGAAACGGCTGGGACTTTCATTGGCGCTTGGGGTTTGTCGCAGGCGATGGCGCGGGGTGTGGCGACTGTTAGCGGCGGTGCTATTTTGGATTTTGGCAGGAGTTTGTTTGGGGTGCCGATGTTGGCTTACGGGTTAGTGTTTGCTGTGCCGGCGGTGGGTATGATTCTGGCTGTTTGGCTGTTGGGTAGGGTTGATGTTGGGGAGTTTCAGGATAATGCTAAAAGTGCGATCGCAACTATCCTTGAAAATGAATTAGACTAAGGTTTAGTCATTAGTCATTAGTCAGTAGTCATTAGTCAGTAGTCATTAGTCATTGGGAATGGTAATTCGATAATTCTCTCCCCCTCTCCCTTAATTGTTAGTGAAATGAAAGATTTTTGGAACTCTATTTTAACTTTTTCTCAAACTACTGTCAAGACAATCGGACAGCAGTTTTTGAAAGATTTCGGTTCTGCACAAGCGGATGAAAAGGATGATGGCACTCTGGTTACGCAATCTGACAATTGGGCGGATGCGACAATTAGAAGTGCGATCGCACTTGCGTTTCCCAGTCACGGGATCTTGAGCGAGGAAGGAGAACACGTTTTCCCTGATACTGAATGGTGTTGGGTTGTCGATCCTCTGGATGCTACCACTAATTTTGCTCGCGGAATTCCGATTTGGGGGATTTCTTTGGGTTTATTGTATCGCGGAACTCCGGTTTTTGGCTGTGTGCATTTGCCACTGCTGAATCAAACTTTTCACGGTTTTTATGCAGAGGATTTGGCGGCCGATAATGTATTGACAAATATGCCTCAAGGTGCATTTTTAAATGGTAAGCAGATTCGCCCGACTGCTGATAAAATGAGCGGAAATCATATTTTTAATTTGTGTTCGCGAAGTGTGGGTATCGGGCCTCATCTTCCGAGTAAAATTCGGATGTTGGGTATGGCTAGTTATAATTTTTTGACTGTGGCTTCTGGTGCGGCTATGGGAGGCGTGGAAGCGACTCCGAAAATTTGGGATATTGCCGGGAGTTGGGTAATTGTGAAGGCTGCGGGTGCGGTTTGGCTGCCGCTGGAATCCCAGGCGATTTTTCCGCTGGAAGTGGGGAAGAATTACGGGAGGGTTTCTTATCCGACTTTGGTGATGAATCGGCAGGAGTTGGTATCGGTGTTTTTGCCGTTTGTGGAGGCTTGGAAGAAAAAGAAAATGGGCTGATTGGCGCGTAGCGAAGCTATTTTGCAGGGCATCGCACAATTGTTATACCAATTTCAAAAAATAATGCAACAGTATTCTTGTCCCCCCCTTGCTAAGGGGGGGGCTAGGGGGGGTCGGAGAGTATTGCATGATTTTAGAGAAATGGTATTAAATAAAACTGCATGGCAGGTGTGACGGAGGAGTCTCCCACGCCTGCCGTGCGGTTTACAACAAGTATAACCGACCGATGACCGATGGTTAAATTATGCTTGCTCTTGTGCATTTCTGCCAATGTGCGATCGGGTGGTTTGTTCCTCCTCCGATCGGGTGACTTAATTTTAGCCGATCGGGTGATGGGGTGCGAGGAAGCTTGTGGTAGTTTCCACTCCAATAATAATTTTAAACTTATGTGCTTTGAAAAGGGCGATCGGGCTAATCGCGATCGCACAATTCTTTCATCCGACTTGCTGACAGCGGCAGTCCCAATGCTACCAGCGTTTCCAAATATTCGTCAGGCGTTTTTGGCGGATTCTTGAGCCTGATTCTTTGTTTCTCGGCTGCTTTGCATACACCTTCAAAGTTAAGGTTGAGAAGGCGCAGGAGAAACTTATCTGGGTGCAGCGGCTCAATGTTATATTGTCTGAGATTGTCAGCAGGAAAATCTCTGAGATTGAAAGTAACTATGAAATTGGCACCACAGCAAATTGCTGCTGCTAGAACGTGCCTATCGCCCGGATCGGGAAGTTCCAAATCTTGTATAATTGTCTCATAGCCTTGCACTAAACAATTTTTAATGCTGGCATTCATCATATTTTTGGTTCTGGTAAGTCGTTCTGATGTAAGATTTGGATTGTTCAGAAGCACGTTTCTTATCCATTCTTCGTGAATCTCTTCTGTCCACCTCGATTCAAATACCTCACCAACTGCTAGTTCCATCAGAAGATCGCGGAGTGCTGCTGAATATAAAACATTAGCATCGCAGACAGCTTTTACAATTTCCATGAGTTAGTCGTACAAACCAAGTGCTTCTGATTCTGCGACAAGTTCGTCAAGGATTTTACTTCTTTTGTCATAATCCTGCTTTTTATATTTCATGACATCTTCGTAACGTATCCGGCGACAGGTACTTACCATTTTGTAAGGAATTTCGCCAGTATCTAGTAACTTCCACACATACTCGCGGGACACATTCAGTAGGAACTCAACCTGCCAGATATCGAGTTCCGCAGTAATTGGAGTCAGTTTAACAGTATTGCCGCTGCTTGTCTGTTGCAAAATTGCTAACAGCAGTGGCAATGCTGCGGCAGGTATGTCAATTGTCTTTCCCTCTTTTTCGTTTAAGATTAATTTGAGGGATTCGCCAGACGGATGATTTTCTAAATGCGATTCTAAGGCGCGGCTGCTAATTTTGGCAACCCCTGCTTCTTCGGCTGTAGGTAAAGCAGGTGCTGATTTTGGATCTCCAGTGAATGTCATGTTAATTTGGGGGTGAGAATAACAGGCAATCAACTATGATGATAACAATTTTAGGAGGCGATCGCACTTGATGCAGCCAGCAAAATCACAGAGACTGAGATTGGGGACACAACATTGCTGTGTCCCTACTGTAAAATGAATTTATTGCCTCACGCAATTAATTTCGACAGCACATTAGACAGCTTAGCACCGAGATTCTCAACCGACTCCTGCTGTTTCGGATCTTTCATCGTACCGTCATCATTAAATACCTGAAATGCTGATGGAATTGCCTTCTGATCCGGGAGCACAAATACGTTAATATTCCCCAGGATCGATCGCAAATGAACCAATCCCCGCAAACCGCCAAGTCCGCCAGGGGAAGCACTCATAATCACCGCTACTTTGTCAGTAAATGCCACCAATCCCGGTTCGCCGGGAGCTGGGCGCGACACCCAATCGATCGCATTTTTCAACACAGGCGTAACCGAACTGTTATACTCAGGGGAAGCTATCAAAAACCCGTGATGCGCTATCATCAATTCCTTCAACTTCCGGGCATTTTCTGGCATTCCCTCTTTTGCTTCCAAATCTTCATCAAATATCGGCACCGGCAAATCTCGCAAATCTACATAGGTAACTTCTGCACCCGCCGCCCTAGCCCCAGCCGCAGCAACTTTTACCAGCAGTTTGTTGTAGGATGCTTCGCGGGTACTTCCGGCAAATGCCAGTATTTTTGGTCTGTTTGTCATTGATTTTTTCCCGATTATTGTTTGCGAGTATAATTGTACTATTCCGAGTGATTCCAAACAAAGTCAGCAATGGATTTTTCTGCCGACAAAGTAGGATTTTCAGTGGAATTGAATACAACGGATCGCGTTTTTACCTTCCCGACTCCCAAACGCCTCTCGACGCGGCTGGGAATGCCGTAACCGTAAATAATATGCCCTTTCCCCGCCAACACTACAACTTGATAGTCGGGGTTAGCTTTGACAAATTCAGCTATACTTTCGGCCATAGTTTCATCCCACAAAACTTGGGCTTGCAAAAATCTTTCAAAAGCTGTACTATTTCCCTGTCCCGCTTTTTGGTGCTGTTGGAAAACTTCTAGCAGCATTTGTCGGTATTCGGGGTTGTCGGTGCGAATTTCCGAAAGAGGCGGAATGTACTTTTTTTCCTCTGCTGTGAGGCTTTCTAAACCTTGAGACGCAACTTTTCTCGTGACTTCCGAGGGTGTATTTAAGGCGAGGACTGGTAGTTGCTTTAATGCGGCAAACCGCAAAATTGGGGCGTAATATTCCCAGGGAAATCGCCACCTGCGATCGTACTCTGTTTGCTCGACTAATTGCTCTTCTGTGATTTTACCAGCTAAGTAGTTGTCGATCGCACTTTGGAACGGACGCTGAAACATTTCAAGGGCGATCGCAATTTTACGATTTTGCCGCTGCATTTCTCGAATAATTTTCAGTTGAGCTTGGTGGTCTGCAGCGCTGTCGTGGGTTTCACCCAGATACACAATTTTCGCCTTCACCAACTGTTGCAGAATCTCTTGGTTAGTGTAAGTTTGCTGGGGTTGAGGCTTCACAGTCGGTTCTGCTGTCGCTATCACATTGCTACACAGCAGGAAAATGCTCAGCGATAAAACACACAGTTTGATGAGTTTGGTTGTTTTCATACAAATATTATGCCGTTTATCGCAGCACCAAGCACAGCCGAACTCTACTATTTTAGCTGAGCAGCTAGAAAGCTCTATGCTTCATTTAACTTCACAATTATCCGCAATTATCTACGCCCCTAGAGGGTTGTCTTCCCTCTTACTGATGACTGATGACGCTTGAGGGCGGGCACGCACCATCCACCGCCCCTACTGACTAATGACTAATGACTAATGACTGATGACTGATGACTAATGACTAATGACTAATGACTTCTTTTGTAAAGTTTAGTTGCAGGTACTTGCATTTCTAGAATAAGGTGGTAAATTAATAATATGAAGCAAACAAAAAGCTTCTCCGACAGATATTACAGATCCAAAATCAAAATATCACAGCGAAGTTCACAAGAGAATTTAAGGAGTAAAACGCTGTTAAATCTAACATCTGTCCCATTAAAATCCAATAGCAGCACCCACCAACAAAGCTGATACTTCCTCAACTAATTAGAAGGGAGCAATGCAAGTTAATCCGAGGATTATTGCAGCTCCGAATCAAAGTTGAAAAAGAGGAAATCACTCGGTACATATGGCTGGGTGCTGTTGTTGTTAAAGTTGTTAAAACAGAATTTTCGACACTTACTGAAAAATTGTCTCGTCTTCCTTTCGCCACGCAGGATCGACGATACAAATAAATATTAGCGGTTCTTGGCCGCAGTTGTAAATAAACTGCTTGGCGTTGGGCGGAATGTAAACCGCATCTCCGACTTGCACCAATTGAGTCTCATCATCGATGTGCATTTCCCCAACGCCGCTGAGGATGTAGTAAACTTCAGAAGTTGTCAGGGAGTGCAGCGCCGAAGTTTGTCCCGCTGGCAAAACGGCGCGGGCTAAACTGTAACGCAAATTCACAGCTTGTTTGTCTGGATGCAGCAATTCTCGCAGTTGAGTACCGTCGCCAGCAATAAACTCGTCGCAGTCATTGAGCTTTTGAATTAGCATTCTTTCCACACTCCTGAAAATCTCTCGAGCACAACTTAAGTTTAATTGAAAGAGCGAGGAATGTTAAGAAATGTTTAAAGCGACGATCGACTTTTTAACCGTAAATTCCCGAATGCGATCGATAATCAGGACAGTCGATCGCATCTTCAGATAAAGCTATGGTAGGCTGAACGGGACACTTGAGGTGGTAGTCACCAGTAAAAAATACGCAGTTAGCGCAAGGGATTTGGTGCATCCGCCCAGCTCGGCGCACAGAGTCGGCGACAGCGCGCCCGACACTCGAACACAGCAAAAAAACTAAAGCCCAAGCGGAGACAAAACACAGCGGGACTAAAACAGGCTGTATTGCCTTAAGCAAAAAGTAAAGCATAGCAACAAAATTTAGCAGTTGAAGGCGGGCTATAGACCAATACGGTTCACTTAACATATTTATGTCCCGGAGATCCCCCTAAATCCCCCTTAAGAAGGGGAGTAGGGGTTGACTTTGAGAGCATTCTTGTCCCACCCTTTTTAAGGGGGGTTAGGGGGGATCGTCTTAAGTAAACCGTATTGGGCTATAGACTAGAGTAATGGAATTGGCGGGCGATCGACCAAAAAGTTTAGAATCATTTACAGTGCGATCGATAAACCGGGCAATTATGGGATGATAGAGAACCGCCGTTAAATAAAATTAGAGGAAATCAGTTATGTCACTGCGATTAGGCGATACAGTTCCCAACTTTACCCAAGCCTCGTCTAAAGGGGAAATCAATTTCTACGACTGGGCCGGCGATAGTTGGGTGGTGTTGTTTTCACACCCGAAAGACTACACTCCAGTGTGCACCACCGAACTCGGTGCAGTCGCCCGTCTCAAGTCGGAATTTGACAAGCGCGCAGTCAAAACCATCGCCCTCAGCGTCGATGATGTGGATTCTCACATGGGCTGGATTAAAGATATTGAGGAAACTCAAAATGTCACCCTCAATTATCCGATTTTAGCAGATGGCGATCGTAAAGTTTCCGACATTTACGACATGATCCATCCCAACTCCCTCAACAACTTAACAATCCGCACCGTTTTTGTAATTGACCCAGAAAAGAAACTGCGTTTGAGCATTACCTATCCAGCGAGCACCGGTCGGAATTTTGGTGAAATTCTGCGAGTAATTGACTCCTTGCAACTTACGGACAAATACAGCGTTGCGACTCCAGTTGATTGGAAAGACGGCGACGACTGCGTAATTATACCTTCGATTACCGACCCGAAAGAGTTGGCAGAGAAATTTCCTAAAGGCTACACGCCAGTCAAACCTTATTTGCGGATGACTCCTCAACCGAATAAATAAGTTTGATTTACAAACAGGTTTGTAGTGAGGACTTTAGTCCTTCGTGATTTTTGAGGACTGAAGTCCTCACTGCGAACCAATAAATTTTGCAATCTTGTTCAGAACAATTTAGATTTGAGGAAAGGCAAAATGCTGTCATCTCCGATCGTATTGCGAATGTTGCCAGAATTGCAAATGACAGAGGACGAATTTTTCGACTTCTGTCAATTAAATCGCAACTTGCGAATTGAACGCAACCAGCAGGGAGAAATACTATTGTTGACTCTTGTTGGCGGAATCAGCAGCAACCGCAATGCTATTTTAACTGGAGAACTGGGCATTTGGACACAGGAAGACGGAACAGGCGTTGGCTTTGCTTCTTGTACGGGATTTACTTTATCGATCGGCTCCGTGCGATCGCCCGACGCTTCCTGGATTAAACTGAAAAGGTGGAATGCTTTATCAAAAGCACAGCAAGAAAAATTTGCGCCGATTTGCCCTGACTTTGTAGTTGAACTCAGACCAGACTTTGAGGACTTAGAGCCGCTACAATCAAAAATGCAAGAATACATGAGAGAACCAGGAGTGCGGCTGGGTTGGCTTATCGACCGCAAAAATCGCAGAGTTTACATTTACCGTCCCGACTTACCAGAGGAATGTTTGGAAAATCCGGCTACAGTCAGCGGCGACCCAGTTTTGCCGGGATTTGTACTCAATACGAGCAAGATTTGGTAAGCTTAGCACAGGAGAAACCCACCTGAAAACTCAATTATGTTGACATCAAAAATCCTGTTGCGAATACCGCCCCAATTGCAAATGACAGACGACGATTTTTTCGAGTTCTGTCAAATCAATAGTGAATTACGCATTGAACGCAACAAATCGGGAGAATTGCTAATTATGCCCCCTACCGGTTCGGAAACGGGAAACCGAGAAGGCAATATATTTGGGCCTCTGTGGGTTTGGTCAGAACAAAACGGTACAGGTTTAGCATTTACTTCCAGTACAGGATTTAAGCTTTTAATGGGTGACAAGTCTCCAGATGCTGCTTGGATTAAACTGGAAAGGTGGAATGCTTTGTCACCAGAACAAAAGCAAAAATTTGCTCCGATTTGCCCGGATTTTGTAGTAGAACTCAGGTCTGCTTCTGACAATCTCAAGCCGCTGCAATCAAAAATGCAAGAATACATGAGAGAACCCGGAGTGCAGTTGGGTTGGCTTATCGACCGCAAAAATCGCCGAGTTTACATTTACCATCCCGATTTGCCAGAGGAATGTTTGGACAATCCCGCAACAGTCAGCGGCGACCCAGTTTTGCCGGGATTCGTACTCAATATGAGTAAAATTTGGTAAGCTTAGCAATAAATATCAACTTATTGTCAGACTTAATAATAGAATGCAGCAGGCAAAAAATATGGATATCAAAAGCGGCTTTGTAGGCACTATCGGCAACACGCCGTTAATTCGGTTAAACAGTTTCAGCGAAGAAACAGGCTGCGAAATTCTCGGCAAAGCAGAGTTTCTAAATCCCGGCGGTTCCGTTAAAGATAGGGCCGCACTTTACATCATCCAAGATGCCGAAGAAAAAGGCTTGTTAAAACCGGGCGGCACTGTTGTAGAAGGCACTGCAGGCAATACGGGCATCGGTTTAGCCCACATTTGCAATGCCAAAGGTTACAAATGTTTGATTGTGATTCCCGATACTCAATCCCAAGAAAAAATCGACGCTTTGAAAACCTTGGGCGCGGAAGTTCGGACAGTTCCCGCTGTTCCTTACAAAGACCCGAATAATTATGTTAAATTGTCGGGAAGATTAGCAGCCGAAATGGAGAATGCAGTTTGGGCAAATCAATTTGACAATTTAGCCAATCGCCAAGCTCATTTCGAGACAACCGGCCCGGAAATTTGGGAACAAACCGAGGGCAAAATTGATGCTTGGGTGGCTGCGACTGGTACGGGCGGGACTTTTGCTGGGGTGGCGATGTTTTTGAAATCAAAAAATCCGGCGATTAAAGCTGTTTTGGCAGACCCGATGGGCAGCGGGCTTTACAGTTATTTCAAAACTGGGGAAATTAAGACTGAAGGTAATTCGATTACTGAGGGTATTGGTACCAGCCGCATCACTGGGAATATGGAGAATGCGCCGGTAGATGATGCTATTCAAATTGATGATGCTGAAGCTGTCCGCGTGGTTTACCAATTGCTGAGGAAAGAAGGGCTATTTATGGGCGGTTCTGTGGGGATTAATGTGGGGGCGGCGGTGGCTTTGGCGAAGCAAATGGGGCCGGGACATACGATTGTTACGGTACTCTGCGACGGCGGGGCGAGGTATCAGTCGCGTTTGTTCGACAGAGAATGGTTGGCGGCAAAAAATCTGTTGCCAGACTAATCGTTTGATGCGCGCGCCGCTGCGGTTCTAGAGGCATGATGGCTCAAAAAAACTGGTTTTTTGCAGAGTCTGCGGGGCTGACGAAAGTTTTGTGGAAAAAAAATCGGTTTCTGACTGCCCGCGAGTTCAAAACTGATTAATCATCAAGTAGGCAGCGCGCAACCTAATTTTCAAAAAATTGTCACAATAGATGTTATATGGCCGCACCTATTCCCATGATAAAAAAATAGCATATATGTAGTCGAATGTCAAGTAAAAAAACATGAAAATCACAGAATATTCTAGGCGAGTTCTTGTTTGCCAAAACCGCACTTGTCGCAAGCAAGGTGCAGCAGAGGTACTAGCAGCATTTGAGAAATTGTCCCCCTCAGAAGTTGAAGTTGTTGCTAGCAGTTGTTTGGGACAGTGCGGCAACGGGCCGATGGTGTTGGTGCTGCCGGAAGAGGTTTGGTACAGTGGAGTTTGTGCTGAGGAAGTTGCGGCAATTACCGATCGACATTTGCGGGGTGGAAAGCCGATAGAGGCGATGCTTTACCGTAAGTTTCACCGCCATTCTGTAGGGGCTCCGCCCCCGTGCCCGCCCGCAGGTGTTTAAGCTTTTTTGCCGCGTACCTGAATGCGTTTGTCAGTTTTTTGTTTCTTCACCCAAGAGAGAAATTTCTGGAATTGGGGGTCATTTTTGAGCTTTTCTAGGGTGTTGAGCTCTTGGGCGAGGTGTTTGTTGTCGAACAGAGAGTGAATCTGGCGGTGACAAGCTGAGCAAATGTCGATCGTCGGGCCGGGATCTTCGTTTTTGCGCTTGGTGTTTTGTTTGGGGATCAGGTGGTGGGCGGTTAATGCTGCCATTTGTCGATCGCACAATTCACACTGCATAATTTTCTCAATGCTGTTTGATAGGCAATTGCTTCTTTAAATTTAGCGTAGTTTAGGGCGATCGGCTTTCAGAAAGTGAGCAATATCAATTCCTCTCTTCATCGCCCTGTATTCATTTCTTTCTGATCTCTCTGTGTTCTCTGTGTTCTCTGTGGTTAAATCATTCCGATCCAACCAGAAACGATATAAAGGTCGATCGCACTTTGCAAACAATAAAAAACCCCCAACGGGGGGTGATATTAATTTCTGGTGGGGCAGCCTTCTTGCCTGCCCCCTAAGTAGAACTACCTACAGGTTCAAATCACGTACAGCAGTACAAACAAAACAATCCAAATCACATCGACAAAGTGCCAGTAAATCTCGGTCGCTTCGATGCCGAAGTGGTGTTCGCTAGAATAATGACCTTCCACGCGCGATCGCCAAACTACCCCCGCCATCAGCAGCACTCCAAACGTAACGTGCAAGCCGTGAAAAGCAGTCAAAACGTAAAAGCAACTAGCGTACAAATTAGTAGTCAGGCCAAACTCTAAATGAGTGTATTCGTAAACCTGACCGCACAAAAACACTACGCCCATGAGGATAGTTGCAAGCAACCAATTCCTCATACCCGCCGCATCGTTCTTTTTGATTGCAGTATCCGCATTGTGAATCACAAAACTGCTAGCAATCAAAATTATCGTATTAATTCCCGGCAGCAATAACTCGCGATCGGGCGTACCTTCAGGCGGCCACGCCGGGGCCATCGCCCGATAAATCAAATAGGCCGCAAACATACCCAAAAATATCATCCCTTCAGCGCCCAAGAACACAATCACCCCTAAAATTCGGTGGTCTGGATGCTCTTCGTGCCCTTCTATTTCGGCGCTGTGGTGGTAATTGAGAGCTGTTTTTTCTGGATCGATCGTTGGAATTTGTTGCATGATAAATTGCTAGTTGGTAATGGAATTTTGAAGGAAGAAGTCATTAGTCATTAGTCATTAGTCATTAGTCATTAGTCATTAGTCATTTTAGCCGCTCGCGAAGTCGAAGGCTAGTCATTAGTCATTAGTCATCAGTCATCAGTCATTAGTGCTGTTGCTTCCGAGCTTTCCGTACAACGTCATCAGGAAGAAGGAAGAGGGAAGAGGGAAGAGACAGAAAAAATTTATCGGTACATTGCTGCTGTGCGGTCAAAAGTCATTAGTTCCAAGTTCTCCTATTGCAACGAGCAATAACTAATGACTAATGACTAATGACTGATGACTCATAAGTGATGACTAATTGTCATCTTGACTTTCATCTGCAGGAGAATCAGCTTTTATTTCCGATTCAGGAGCGACTAAAGTTGCAGTACCGCCAAAGAAAGTTGAAGCTTGAGCCTCTGCAATCGGAATACCTTCTTTCTTGGCGTTGCGGGTGGCATTTTCCCTCAACTTCAGCCTGAGACGTTCCCCAGTATGCTGAATTTTTTCCATGCCGTAATCGTAAGGCCCGGTTGCTAATACCGGCACTCCTTCAAAATTTTCTATCGGCGGTGGCGAAGTCGTCATCCATTCCAAACTCAAAGCTTCCCAAGGATTGTCGCCTGCTTTCGGGCCGTATCTCCAGCTCCAAATCACGTTAACAATAAACGGGATTGTCGAGACTGCCAGCATATAAGCGCCGATCGTACAAATGACATTAATCGTGGTAAATTTCGGGTCGTACATTGCTACCCGCCGGGGCATTCCTTGCATCCCCAAAGCGTGCATCGGCAAGAAAGTTACAGTGAAGCCCACATAAGTTAAAACAAAGTGAACTCTACCCCAAAATTCGTTAAGCATCCGCCCAGTCATTTTGGGGAACCAGTGGTAAAAAGCAGCGTAAATTCCAAACACTGAGCCGCCAAACAGCACGTAGTGTAAGTGAGCGACGATAAAATAAGTATCGTGAACGTGAATGTCGAAAGGTACGGAAGCTACCATGATCCCGGTGATGCCGCCGAGGACGAATGTTGAGATAAAACCCATCCCAAATAGCATGGCGCTAACTAGGCGGAGTTTTCCTCCCCAAATAGTGGCCAACCAGCTAAATATTTTAATCCCAGTGGGTACGGCGATGATCATAGTAGTGATCATGAAAAACATCCGCAGCCACCCAGGCGTGCCGCTGGTGAACATATGGTGCGCCCACACGATTAAGCCCAAAAAGCTGATGGCGAGACTGGAATAGGCGATCGCCAAATAACCAAAAATTGGCTTGCGCGAATGCACCGGCAAAACTTCTGAAATCACCCCAAAAAAGGGCATGATCATAATGTAAACTGCCGGGTGCGAATAAAACCAGAATAAATGCTGGTAGACGATGGGATCGCCATTACCTGTCGGGTTAAAAAATGCCGTCCCCGCTAACAAGTCAAACGACAGCAAAATCAAAGCTGCAGCTAACACTGGAGTAGCAATCAAAGTCAGCGCTGCCGTCGCAATCATTGCCCAGCAAAACAAAGGCATTTCATTGAGACTCATGCTCGGAACCCGCATCGTGAAGATGGTAACGGCAAAATTCACCGCTCCCAAAATCGAAGAAGTTCCGAGAATCAAGACGCTGAGAATCCAGATTTCTTCTCCGGCTTGAGCAGTAACTAAGCTCAAAGGCGGATAAGAAGTCCAACCTGCCTGCGGAGCTCCCACCAAAAAACTGCTCAGCAGCAATACGCCGCCTACTGGAATCAACCAAAAGGCAACCGCATTCAGCTTGGGAAATGCCATATCTTTTGCCCCAATCATTAAGGGGATCAAAAAGTTAGCAAATCCGGCTCCCGCTGGTACAATCCACAGGAAGATCATCACCGTGGCGTGAACGGTAAATAAACTGTTGTAGAGTTCGGGGGTGACAAAATCGCTATCGGGGGTGGCGAGTTCGGTTCGCACTATTGTCGCCATTACCCCGCCGATTAGATAGAAGACAAAAGTTGTTACCAGGTATTGAATGCCGATTACTTTGTGGTCGGTACTAAAACCGAAGTAATCTCGCCAATGTCTGTCGGCCGGCGCTGTGCCGCGAGCCTCAAGGTTGGCAGTTTCTTGGAACTGTGCTTGTGTCATAGTTATTCGTCATTAGTTATTTGTCATTAGTTATTAGCTTTGGATCGAAGACCAATTGCCAGGAACTAATGACTATTTTTAGTGATGAGTTGGGTGAAGTTGTTTTAGGGTTTCGGAATTAATTTTTATTTCCTTGACGTAGGGAGCTAAAAATTCTCCGTCTGACATTTCCCCAGGATTAATTGCTATTGCTTCCTCTAAGTTTTGAGTGCTAGCAATTTGCTGTTCCTTCACCCAGCTATCGAAGTCTTCGGGGGTGTGAACGAATGCTAAAGCTTTCATCGCTCCGTGATAAGCGCCGCACAATTCTGCACAAACAACCCGGTATTCGCCGACTTTATTTGCTGTGAATCTCAGTTCGCTCGGCCGGCCGGGAATTGCATCTTGTTTGAGGCGAAATTCCGGCATCCAAAATGCGTGCAGCACGTCTTGAGCTGCAATATTTAGCTGCACGTCGCGGTTGGCTGGCATATGCAGTTCGCCAGAACTAACGCCGCTTTCTGGATAGCTAAAAATCCAGGCGTACTGCAAACCCATGACGTTTACAACTAAGTCTGGTGCTTTGTTTTCATTTTTTGGGGATGCGCCAACGCCAAGAGCAACGAGCTTTTGAGAGGGAATTTTAGGGGCGTTTTGGGGTGTATCTGACAGTGTGGCCGCGATCGCACTTCCGCGCATTTGAGATTGCGATTGCATGGTGCCGTGGTCGTGATTGCCCATCGGATCGAGGCCTCCCATTGAGTTGTAAATCTCAAAACTGTAGACTCCGATTCCTAAAATTATCACCGCTGGCACGGCTGTCCATAGAATTTCTAAAGGAAAGTTGTCATGCCAAGGCGGCCCGTCTGTGTTGTCTCCTTTGCGGCGGCGGTATTTAATTGCAGCAACGATTAGCAGTCCCTGAACCATGATAAATAGTCCGGTGGAAATGGTCATCATTGTGTTGAAGAGTCCGTCTATCTGGGATGCCTCCTCAGAAGCGGCGATCGGCATTAAACCGTGATTCTGCCCGTACCAGAGACTGATCAGAGTCACTCCGATGCCGGCGAGCATGGTGAGGATGGAACTTGGAATGTTCACGCTGGTACCTTAGTAGTAGCGACACTTCTTCGCTTGAACAATTAGGGAAGCAACTCTGGGTTGTCAATTTTTAATTGTAAATTGACATTTTGAGTGCAATCCCTATCTTAATGCTTACTTAAGGCTTATACCATTTTTGATTGCTGCTGATTTGAGATTTTTGATGGGGAATGACTTATGCTCTAAGGGTTTGGAGCTCAGGGGAGCAGTTACATTTTTTTGTGAAACTGAATATGAGTGTTTTTGGGCGATCGCTCGTTCCGATTAATACGGTTTATGTTCCTTGACAAAACTTAGAAAATATGGTAAAGAATTGGTATTTTTTGTTACTAAACTTGAGATTGTTTCTCAAACACCATTAAATGCTGCTGCGGCAACATATCTTTTGTCTCTTTCCATACTAAACCGACGGCGGCCATTTCTTTTTTTACCTGTTTTTGGGTCATTTTGTGCAAGCTTTTAATGGGAATCATGGGATTTTCGCCCCGATACTCGATCGATACCGCGCGCCCTCCCGGCTTGAGTGCTTTGACAATTCCTTCCATCATTTCTCTGGGATATGCAAACTCGTGATAAGCATCTACCATCACAACTAAATCTACGCTGTTTTCCGGCAAGTTCGGATTGTCTAGACTGCCCAAAACTGGCTCAACATTAGCAATATTTCTTTCTTGTTTGTTCAACTCAAGAAAATTAATCATTTCCGGCTGCACGTCAACCGCAAAAACCTTGCCTTCGGGAACTAAATTAGCAATCCGAAAGCTAAAATATCCGGTTCCGGCTCCAATGTCTGCTACAATGTCAGTTGGTTTTAAATCGAGATTGTTGACTAATCGAGCAGATTTTTCTTCCATGCCGCGAGATGGTCTTTCCAGCCAACTGGCGCCTTCATATCCCATGACTCGGGCAATTTCTCGACCCATGTAAAATTTGCCTGTACCGTCGGGATTGTGGATGGTTCGCTGCTGATAAATGGTGTCGCTATTGGCGGTTTTATTTGCTTCTGCTGCTGCACAGGCATTGAGCGGCAACAGGCAAAGAATTGTCAAAATTATTACTGTCAATTGTTTGATGAAGGCTGCGGTTTTTTTCACGATATTTTTGGGTTTTTATTTGAATGTTTGAATTGCTTAAATTTTTGATTGATAAGTTGACCGCAGATGAAAAGCAGATTAACACAGATACACGCGGATGTTTTCAAGAATTTTTGTGAATTTGGTAATGAATTTGAGCGGGTCATAAATTTTGTTTGTATTGGGTTTTTAGGCTATCATTGTAAAACATTGAAATTACAAAAATTAATTGACGGCGGATTCTAATAATTTGATTGTACCAGAATTTGCGTCGATTTCGACTTCTTTGCCGATCGGCAAAGTGAACTTATCCCGAATGTGTCCCGTCATGGAACCGTACCACGCGGGAATATTCAAGGGGCGAATCAGATCCGTCAACACTTGATCTAAGGTTAAGGACTCTTGCGGTTTTTCAGCTTCGCACTTGGTACACTGTCCGAAAATAAAACCGGATATGCGATCGAGAATGCCCGCTAATTTAAGCTGCGTCAACATTCGATCGATTCGATAAACTTCTTCGCCCACTTCCTCGACAAACAAAATACTATTTTCCCATTCCGGCAAATAAGCAGAGCCTACCATTGCTGCAATTACTGATAAATTACCGCCGATTAGTTTTCCCCTAGCTGTGCCGCCCCCGATTGTTTGAAATGGCACTCTTTGGGAGTTTTGCATGGTGACAGCACCTCCGTCAAACAAAACTTTTTTGACGTAATTTACTGTAAAGGGACTCCAACTTGAGACACCTAAAGGGCCGTGAAAAGTAACTATATTAGTTTTAGCATAAATCGCTAATAAAAGTGCTGTAATATCGCTGAATCCCATAATTATTTTGGGATTGTTGCGGATAATATTGTAATCTAGGAGTGGCAAAATTCGGTTGCAGCCCCAGCCGCCCATCCCGGTAAAAATAGCTTGCACTGAGTTATCGGCAAAGGCGCTGTTGACATCGGCGGCGCGATCGGCATCCTTGCCTGCTAAATAGCCGTAGCGATCGTAAAAATGCTTTCCCAGTTTAACTTTTAAACCCAAGTTATCCAATACTTTAAAAAAATCCTGGATTTCTTTTTCGTAACTGAAAGCGGCAGGATTGATTAAAGCAACTGTATCGCCGACTTGCAGGCGGGGAGGCTTAATAATTGTTTGGGGGAAAATGTTGTTTTGGGCGAGCGGCAAAAGTAGAGTGCCAATAGCAGTCAACCCAAAAGTTTTGAGCAGATAGCGGCGGGGGAGAGTCATAAATGTTATACCATTTTTCTATTAAGTGAAATTTTAGATTTTAAATTTTATCTTTGAGGAATTGTTAATTAATTGGTGAATACTTGACTCGCTTGAGAACGGCTATAGCAATCCTAAATCATTATCCTTACCGCGAACATAAATCTGATTCCCTCAAAATCCATCTGTAGGGACACGGCAGTGCCGTGTCCCTACAGAAAATCATTTAGGATTGCTATATATATCAACACGGTTCACTTAACATATTTATGCCCCGGAGATCCCCCTAAATCCCCCTTAAGAAGGGGGACTTTGAGTGCATTCTTGTCCCCCCCTTAAAAAGGGGGGTTAGGGGGGATCTGTCTTAAGTGAACCGTATTGGGCTATAGATAACTTCTGCTATAATTGTATAGTAAAATTGCTGCCAGCCAAGTTAAAAATTGCCAGTTTAACATGAAAACAGACACTAACATCTCAGCTAAAAAATCCTGGGCTAAAGCTTTCGCCCATCCTGCGGCGGAGTTTCCGCTGACTCAGCTATCGGTTAAAAGCGGTAAAATTCCCGACGGATTGCGCGGCAGTCTCTACCGCAACGGGCCCGGACGTTTGGAACGCGGCGGCACGACTGCGGGACACTGGTTTGATGGCGACGGTGCAATTTTGGCAGTTCATTTTACTGATGTAGGTGCTACTGCTGTTTATCGCTACGTGCAAACAGCGGGATATTTAGCTGAAGAAAAAGCTAATAGATTTATCTATACTAATTATGGCATGACAGCACCGGGGCCTGCGTGGTTGCGGTGGACTAAATCTGTTAAAAATGCTGCCAATACTTCTGTTTTAGCTTTGCCCGATCGCCTTTTGGCATTATGGGAAGGCGGCCCGCCTCACAGCCTAGATTTGCAAACTCTGGAAACTAAAGGAATCGACAATTTAGGCAATTTAGATAGTAAATTTTCTTATTCAGCTCACTGCAAGCGCGACCCGATTACTGGCAATATTTTTAACTTTGGAATTAGCAGCAGTGCGAGTCCCAAGTTGAATTTGTATAAAAGCGATTGTACGGGCAAAATCGTGCAAAAAGCAACTATTCCTTTAAAGGGAATTTCTCTCGTACACGATTTTGTTTTGGCGGGAAAGTATCTAATATTTTTTGTGCCGCCGGTGCGACTCAATGTTTTGCCAGTGTTAGCTGGAATTAGCAGTTACGGCGACTCGTTTGACTGGAAACCTGAGTTAAAAACCCAGATATTAGTTATTGATTCGGAAACTCTATCTTTAGTTAGTTGCGGCGAAACTGATGCTTGGTTTCAGTGGCACTTTGCTAACGGTTTTGTCAAGGAAGATGGTTCGGTGGCGGTAGATTTTGTGCGTTTCGCTGACTTTCAAACTAATCAGCGGCTGAAAGAAGTACCGACAGGTGAAACTCGCACTGACGCGGAAGGTTCTCTATGGCGGGTATGTTTAAATCCTGAAACTGCCGAGGTGATAGCAGCCGAACAATTGCTGGATCGAGCTTGCGAGTTTCCGGTTGTACCTGCTTCCGACATTGGTCAAGACTCGCGGTATATTTATCTGGCAATGTATCGGTCTGATGTTGATATTGTAGCGGAACGTTACGGGGCGATCGCCCGTTTGGACACGCAAACCCGAAATCTCACAATTGCCGACTGCGGCGAAAATCGCTATCCCACAGAACCCGTCTACGTTCCAGATATTTCCTCGGAGAAAGGTTGGATTTTGACAGTTGTTTATGATGGGAATTCTGATAGCAGCGAAGTCTGGATATTTGACAGCGAAGGGCTAGACAGCGCTCCTATTTGTCAGCTAGAATTGCCCGGTGTCATACCTTTGAGCTTTCACGGTACTTGGAAATCCGCCGTCTGAGAAGATTGTAAAGAAGTGTTGCGGAAGATTTATTAAAAATTGTTGCCGCTTTTCTGTCAAGTTGTTAAGCTGTGTGTAGAGGCGAAAAACTCATATCTAGGAGGTATGTGATTGATGCTCTATATTGCTCAAAAATCCCCGGCGAATATAATTCGCGGCTGCACAAACAAAGTCCGCCTGCGCTGACTAAACAAACAGGGGAATTAAGCCAACCAAATTCGGTAAGATTTCTTACCTTGTTTTACAATCTCAAGTTTGTCTGCTTGAGTAAGGTATAGCAGCCAGATTTCTGGCAAATTTCTGGCAGATTTCTAGCAAATTTCTGGCAAATTTCTAGCAAATTTCTGCCCGCCCAAAAGTTTAGAGGACTTATGCACAAACTCTGTTTGTACGGTTCGCCCACAAGCACCTTACAGCAATACCACATCGAAGGATTTTTTGCATAAGTCACGGTTTAATTGAGTTTAACTCGCGCGCGTGTTAGCGATTCAAAAGTTTTGAATTAACTTCACAAAATTCATAACTCGCAACTTATAACTCCGCGCGCGGCGATCGCTTCAAATCCAGAGGGTTTAATCTATGCAACTTCAAGGAAAAACAGCTCTAGTGACAGGAGCTTCGCGCGGAATTGGGCGATCGATCGCCCTGGAATTAGCGCGACAAGGAATCAAGCGCTTGGTGATAGTAGCGCGCAACCGCCGGCAATTAATTGAACTGGCAGAGGAAATCGATGTTTTTGGTACAGAAATAGTGCCGTTAGCTTTGGATTTAACTCAGTCAGTAGCGGTGAATATTGCGATCGCCCAAGCTTGGCGAGATTGCGGCCCGATTCACCTGCTAGTCAACTGTGCGGGCGTCGCCCACCAAGCATCATTCTTGCGTTCTCCGCTACCGTTAATCGAGGAAGAAATCGCCTTAAATTTGCTCGGAACCTACACAATTACTCGCTTAATAGCGAAGCGAATGGCGGCGCAAGAAGACGGAACCATCGTCAATGTTTCGAGCTTGATGGGCAAAATTGCGGCTCCGACAATGGCGACGTATTCTGCTACCAAATTTGCCATTTTGGGATTCACCCAAGCTTTACGCAGCGAGTTAAGTCCGTACAATGTTCGAGTCGCTGCTTTGCTCCCATCTCTAACAGATACCGACATGGTGCGAGACTTGGAACAATTCCGGTGGGTAGTGCCCACAACTCCCGAAAAAGTTGCCCTAGCGCTGGTGGCGGGATTGCACAAAGATTCGCCGGAAATCTTGGTGGGATATCAAAGTCATCTAGCAGTTTGGTGTCACCGAATTGCCCCTTGGCTGCTGGATTTTGTGTTGCGGATGGCGACTCCACAACTGAGGGATAAATCCCAGCGCGATCGTAAATTGCGAGAGGTTTTAGCTAGCGGGCGATAACTCAGATATTGCACCATTCTCAACAAGCCTTTTATGAACAGGCCGGACAGCCTGTTCCACAAGAAATTCTTTGTGGAACAGGCTGTCCGGCCTGTTGCTGATATTGGTGCAACATCTCTATTATAATTGAGATTATTCAGAATTATATTTAACTTCCAAAAATGCTCGATAAAAAATTGTTCCTAAATTACAAAGGTAGCCAACAACAAAAATCCTCTGTTCCTCCAAATTCTCTGGTGGAATTTGCCTCTAGTTGGCGGATAGCTTGGGGGAAAACAGAGGGAATCGAAGATAAGACAGCGTGGCGAGAAGGTCAAATGGCAATTATTTGCTCGAACCCAAATGTTCAGATAAATATAAGTCCTTCAGAAAAATTTGTTGTTGTTGGGGATATTTGGCTGAGCAACCGATTAGAATTGCTGGCAAAATTGGGGATTTCTGCTAATAGTTGGCAGGGGTGCGATCGCCAATTAGTCGCTCAACTGTGGGAACGCTGGGAGGTTGAATGTTTGCCGCTGCTGGCGGGGATGTTTGCGTTTGCGGTTTGGGACAGAGAAAGGCAAGTTTTGCGGGCGGCGCGCGATCGCACGGGGGCGCGAACTCTTTACTATACTAATGTTGGCGCGACTCGCTGGATCGGTCCTCAACTGCGGGCGATCGCACAATATCATTCAAGGGCGATCGACCTCACAGCGCTGCGAGATTACCTCTGCTGTTCGTTTGTTCCGGGCGATCGTACCCTCTGGCAGCAAGTGCGAGAACTGCGCCCAGGAACCGTTTTAAGCTTCCCTGACGAGACGATTTCCGCTTACTGGGAACTCCGAGAACAAGTTGTCGAAACCGAACAATCTTTAGAATGGCACGGCGCGAAATTGCGCTGTGTTTTAGATGAAGTTGTCCGAGAATATTTGCCAGCAAATCAACCTGTAGGCGTGTTTCTTTCCGGCGGGTTAGACTCTAGCTGCATCGCCGCTTTAGCTGCTCAATTTTGCGATCGACCAATTCACACTTACTCAATTCATTTTGGTGAAGAATGCGCCAACGAATTAGAGTTTTCCAGCTTAGTTGCCCAACACTGCCAAACTCAACACCACGTTTTAGAAATTAGCTTTCGGGATATGTGGGAAAAGTTGCCAGAAACGATGGCTTATTTAGACGATCCGATCGGCGACCCGCTGACAGTGCCAAACTTGCTGTTAGGAAAAATGGCGCGACAATCTGTCGAAGTCGTGCTCAACGGCGAAGGCGGCGACCCCTGTTTTGGCGGGCCAAAAAATCAACCGATGCTAATTAACAGCTTGTACAATTCTATCACTAATTTGGATTCGCTAGCAGCCTATTTAATTTCATTTCAAAAGTGTGCTGCAGATTTACCTAAACTCTTAAAACCGGAAATTCTGGTTGCCGCAAAAACAGAACATTCGGTATTTAGTGAAGATTTAAATAGCAGTGCCAATTATCTCAATCGATTAATGGCATTAAATATTAAATTCAAGGGTGCAGACCAGATTTTGACAAAAGTGAACAACTTGACTCAAGCTGCGGACTTGCACGGGCGATCGCCTCTTTTTGACCAGCGAATCGTGGATTTGAGCATGACAATTCCGCCGGAATACAAACTATCGGGAGTTGTGGAAAAAGCTGTGTTAAAACAAGCGGTTGCAAATCTTCTGCCCGCTCAAATTTTAGACAGGCCCAAAAGCGGAATGATGGTTCCGGTACAGTTGGGATTTAAGAAGTTTTGGCAGCGAGAAGCTAGAGGTTTGTTGCTGTCGAAAAAAGCGGCGATCGCTCCTTATTTCAATCAATCTTTGATAGGTAAATGGCTAGACTATGAAGGAGATACTTGGGGGCGTTACGGCGTTAAGCTTTGGCTGTTGGCGAGTTTAGAAATTTGGCTGCAAGGTAATAAGTAATATCGAATCGGCTTAATTGCACATTATATTTGTAGGGACTCAGACAGTGCCCATTAGTGTCAACTTAAGCCTGAAACCCCTGAGAATTCTCGCTTTTATCCCAGTCTAGATCCCCCTAAATCCCCCTTAATAAGGGGGACTTTGAGGATATTTCTTGTCCCCCCCTTATTAAGGGGGGTTAGGGGGGATCGAAACTTTGATACCAACAAGAGAGACGGCCGGTTTGACGTGTTTGTTGACACCAATCGGCACTGCCTTGTCCTTTCCCATAGCCCCACAAACCTCAACCAAAACTGTCAACAACATAAATAGAACTATCCGTACCGCCTAGCAGAATCAAACTGCTGTCATCGCTGCCTAAATCTCGACTACCGGCAATTCCTCGATTCAAAATCTGAATGATTTTTTGAGGACTAAACGATTCCAATTCTACATAGTTACCTGCCTCCAACCACTGCAATTCTTCAGCGGATAAATCTTGGCGAATCGCTGGCGGCAATTGTACAGCATCTCGTGCCGAATTCTCGGAATTTATCACAAACATACTGTCACCAGCCGCCATAATTTGCCGGGGCAGAATTCCGATATCAATAATTATGGTGCTGTTATTTGGGAACCAATTATGACCTGTACGCAAGCGATCGACCAAACCAATTCCTTTGGGACTGCAATCGTGTAAAGCGTACACTTTTAAGTCGGAATTGCGGCGCACCATTTGCATAGTTGTGTCGAAAATACTTTCAGGATATCCAGTAACGCTGAGGACTGCACAGTTGTTTTCAAAGTGAAAGTTGTTGGCAATTAAAAATTGGGCAATTTCCGGGCGATCGCACACCACCAATCTGTCGAAACTGTAAGCGCTGACATCAGGACTAACGGCAGCGTTTTTATTTGTATCGCGGGGCGGCGGCAGCATTTTAGTCATAGAGTTAACTGTTGTCCAAGTATCTATCCAGCCTTGAAACTGATTTGAGCCAATCGTAAAGCCTTGAATATTTCCAGCTTTTTTGTCTACTTTTAGACTGCCAAAATAGATAGATGCTATTCCGATAATACAGCTAGCTAACAAGAATAGCCAGGAACTTAATAACTGATTTAAACTAACTCCACAAACCAGAACTATTATTCCCCAAATTTGCAAATTTTTTGCAAATTCCTGGCGTTGTTTGTAGGGATGATGACCAGAACGGATGGCATTAAAAGTTTGCCTAATCAATAAAATATTAACTGCAAACATTACTAAAATAAAAACAATACTCCATTGTTCAGGAAATAGATTTGCTGTCCATATACCAACAAATATACCGGAAAATATATTGACAATTAGGTGTCCAGAAACTGTGCAAAAAACATTATCAATTGTTGGTCTAGATCGCTGATCTAAAAGGTAAAATAACTGCTTAGGGGTAAAAAACAGCGTATCGTTAACAGAGATATCTGCGATCGCCCTGGCAAACATCGGGTCAGTTATTTTGACACCAGTCATTGAAGTTGGTTCAAAAGCAAACTGATGCTGGCATCGCAGACAGCGGCCAGTATTAGCCGTGCGGTCTTTTAACTTATTGTCTTTTCCGCAGTTAATGCACTTCATAAAAATCTCCTATTGATTATTCAAAAAACTTGATTTGCTAGTAAAACGCTGTAATTTTCTCTTTGGCGAATTAGGCGATGCTGGTTATTTTCTAACAGGACTTCCGCTGGTTTGGGGCGGTGCAAAAAATGCGACGACATGGCATATCCGTAAGCGCCCACATCTAAAATAGCCAGGATTTCCCCAACTTTCAAAGCCGGAAGTTGACAGTTTTTGCCTAAATAATCCCGCGAATAAGTAGTATTGCCGCAAACATCAGTAATATGCAGTAAATCGCGGCAATTCCAGGTATAAATCTCTCGATAACCGCCGTGAACTGACGGTACTGAAAGATTGGCAACAGTAGTATCTACACCGACAATTTGTTTGGCTTCTTGCCATTTTGCGGAAACAACTCTAGCGAGTAAAGTAGCGCATCCTGCTACAGCCGATCGCCCCGGTTCAATGATTAACTCAATTTGGCGGTCGGCGCGCTCAATTCTGCTGGTCAATTCCGCCCCAAACAGTTCCCAATCAAAGGCTGTACCCCCGCGATAAGGATAGCCAAAACCGCCGCCAAAGTCGAGATATTCCCAATCGGGCAATTGCTGGGCGACGGCAATTACTGTATCAATTACTTGCGTAAAAGCTGCGGTAGAATTAGTGCCAGTACCGCGATAAAAATGCAAGCCGCTAATTTTTAATCCTGCTGCTTTAGCTATAGAAATTGCATCGGGAAATTCGGTCGATCGCACTCCAATGCGACTGTCTCCAGTCAGTTCGGGCAAATTCAGCCTCAAACCCAAACTGGGCTGCGGTAAAATCAGTTGGTTTGCCCTCAAAATTTGATAAACTTCGCAGCACAATTGCAACTGGCTGAGACTGTCAAAATTTAGAGTTGCGACACCCCATCTCAGAACTTGTTCCATTTCACTTTTGTGCAAGTTGCTGCCGCTGTAAACAATCTTTTCTGGCGCAAAACCTGCCTGAATTCCTAAATAAATGTCTCCCGGTGTATTGGCGTGCAATCCCCAACCGCAAGCTTGAAAAATTTGCAGCAGTGCGATGTTGCCGTTCGTCACGCTGGCAAAACAAAACTTTGTTTGCGGGTAGGAAATTGCGTTAGTAATGCGGCCGATAGTTTGTCGCAAAATGTCGCTTTGATAAACGTAAAGCGGCGAACCGTAGGTGCTTAATAACTCTTCGGCTAGGGCGAGAGTAAACAGCGGTTGTTTGAGGATTGATTTGCGATCGGCAATTGTTGGCATATATGAGTTTTATTTGAGTTGCGAACAAGACTTTTTTTAACGAACCGCGAAGACGCGAAGGACACAAAGTAAGAGGAGAGAAGATGAGAGAATATCGAGATTTTAGGAATTATTAAGGTTTGTTTTATTCTTGCCACCGCTGGCGGTAATGCCAAACCTTTCGAGGCAACCAAAATGGATGATTCCAAGATTTATGTTTTACCTCTTCGCCTAAGATTTGCGATCGCCATTTTTGCCACATAATTAACAGCCAAAGTATCTCGCCAATCCTGCGCCCTTGAATTCCGGCGGCAAATTTGCCGGAGATAATTCGATCGGCTAAATCGGGTTGCCAGCGTTTTTCTGACTGCAAAACGGCTGGATTTAACCAATCGCCAATTTGATGCCAAAATTCATTAAAACACCAGGAGGTTAAGGGAACTCCCATACCGCGCTTTTCCCGCCAAACTATTTCTGCAGGCAGCCAATTTTCTACCGCCCGCTTGAGAATGTATTTCTCGCAAGCGCCCCGCAAACACAATTCTCCCGACAGTTGAAATGTCCAGTCTGCAAGGGCAAAATCGCAAAAGGGCGATCGCAATTTCAGACCAAAAGCTAATGCTAAATTAGCAGCGCGCGGATGGATGTTCTGCGCGCCTTTGAGCATCAAACCCGCGCGCCGGAGGCGGGACAGCAAAGACTCGCCCAGAGCAGGATTAAGAGCCTCTAGCAGCCATTCTTGGGGGTGCAAATTCTGAATTTCAGGGTGCAATTGTGGCTGAAAAACTTTAGTTTCGCATCCCCAAAGGCGGTGAAAAGTTCGCAGGTATTGCAGGGCAAAACTTTCGTTTGCGGTAGGATTTGCGGCTTGATAAACAGCCGCTGCAATCAGGGGTTTGTTCGTCCACCCAGCAAATAATTGATCGCCTCCTTCGCCGTTGAAAACGATATCGGTTTCTTGACTCGCAGCTTGATTTAAAAGATATAGCGGCACTGTAACTCCGTCGCCAAAAGGTAAATCTAAAGCTTTCACAGCATCATTTAAAACTTGTTTAATTCTGTGCGGGCTGGCATCTACTTTTACTAACGGAATGTTCAGCGCGCAGGCTACTTGTTGGGCCCAAGGATATTCGGAAATTCCGGCTTCGCCGAAGTCGAGAGTGTAAGCGCGGACTTTGACTCCGGCTTGTACTAATAATGCTGCGACGACTGAGGAATCTAAACCGCCTGATAGAAATACTCCGACTGTTTGGCTGTTGTTTATATCGGCAATTTGACGTTGAACGGCTTCTTTAAGTAGGTTTTGCAATTGGGCGATCGCCTTTGTTTCGTCTTCTATTTTTTCTGAACTTTCCCGCCATTCTAACAAGCGTTTTGATTGGGGATTAAGAATGACACTGCTATCTCGATCGCACTCCCAAGTCAATTCGGTTCCGGCGGTAACGGCGAACACGTTTTTGACGGGAGTTAAAGGAGTTGGAACATAGGAAAAACAGCTATAACCGTACAAACCTGGAATGCTGACCTCTGGCTGTTTGCAAATATTTAACAGCAGTTGCAATCTCGATGCAAACCAAATAGTTTGCCCGATTTTTGTCCAGTAAAGTGTTACTCGCCCGAAGGGTTCCCGTCCCAAAATTAGGCAATTTTCGCGAATGTTTGCCCAGATATCAGGTAACAGCCCGCCGTTATTTGATGGATAGGTAGATATTCCAGATGCGGAGAGGGCGGCGATTTGCCAAGTAGCACTGCCATTTTTGGTTGGCTGGTTGGGCGGGCGATCGAGTTCGGTACTGGCAACATTCCAAATTGCGCTATTTTCGCCTGCTGCGGTGGAGAAGTTGGCAGAATCTGCGATTGTTTTTGTTAGCAGCGTTTCTAATTGTTGCCGAGAATCGCAGCCCCAGTATCCTACAAATTGACGCGGTTTGTTGTTGATTGTCATGGGAATATGCTTTTGTAATGATGTTTTTACCGCAGAGAACGCAGAGAACGCAGAGTGGGATAAGGGAGAGAGTTTATGTAGTTATTTAGGGTGCGGTTGCGGTTATTGATAATTATTTAACTTGAAATGATTTAGTGCCGATCGCCCGATTTTCTAGTAACATTTTAACTTGCCAATTTCCGGTGGCAGCAGCAGTACCAATTTGGTAGCGGCATTGAGTGTTCCAGATGGATTTGTCGATTTCGCGAGTTTGATAGCGGTTTTGTTTGACAATTTGCCCGCTGGGATCGATCCAATCGCATGATAGCGAGAGTTTTTTTCCTATTGGTGCATCTTTTAAGGTGATTCGGTAAAATATTTCTGGGTTATTTTGGCGGGAAATAACTGTCAAGTTGCCTCCATCATCCTGCACGGAAGTTATGCGGTTTTGTTGGATTGAAACGCGGGCGATGGCTTGTCGGTTTTGCTGAATGTAGAATCCGGTAATTGCGATCGCCCCCGCCGCAGCCGCAGCCAATCCTCCGGCAATCCACCGATTTCGGCGCTGCTGCTGGGCCAGTGCTTCCCGGCGCTGCAACTGGATTAAAGCTTCATTTAACAACTCTGGCGGCAAGTTCAATTCCTGCAAAATTTGTTGGACTTCTGCAGAATCAAGTTGAGATTGCCGGAGGTTAGAAAGGCGTTCTACTTCAGCTACTATTTGTGTTAGTTGAGTTTGACTCAGTTGATTTTCCATAGGTTAAGACGCGGTAGGATTTTTTATGAATACTTTTCATACCATGCGGTTTACTAACATTAGTTAATTAACATCTTAAAACAGGCAGAGCTTCAAGTCAATTCATAAATTTCATAATTTTGAGTTCATAAAAGTCATAATTAATAGTTGGCGCTGTTGATTTTTGTTCGGGAGTTCCCCAACTAACAAATTGCTAAAATGACCGAGTAGTGCGATCGAACTTTTTGCTAATGAACAACATCCCAACTACCCCCGATCCCGTAGCAACCCACTGGGATTGCCCCGAGTGCGGCGGTACCGGTACCCTCAACGGAGAAACTTGCCCCGAATGTCTCGGAGCAAAATACATAGATATCGATGCAATAACGAACTGGATGCTCGATTTTATGGAATCTCGCGGCTGCAATGGAGCTGAACTAGACCAATTGCGAACCGAAAACCCCGACCCGCTGACATTAACATTTTGCCTCGAACTTTGTATCGCCCTTAAATAAACAACGATATCAAGTCTGATGAATTGCTTGTACATCATTTACGGGCATCGGGCATCGGGAATCGGCACGGTCGGAAAAAACGCACTCTACAAGTTGATTTAACTGAAACAAAATAATCCCCAATTCCCTATTCCCTATTCCCTAGATTCAGTGTCCCTTAACCGGATGTTGCCCGTAAAAAGGTAAAGCATCCGACCAATCAGGGCGAATTCCCATTTTCCATTCCAAATAAGCCAATTCCAAAACACTATAAACCGACGCACCCAACTCGCTACCAACTTCAATTAACTGATAGGAATTCCCCCAATTATCCAACTTTTCCTGCCAAGATTCCGGTGTCATTACGGTATCAGGAAACAACTCAGTCAAACCCGAATCTTTGTTAACTGAATAGACAGCCCCAAACAATTGACCCCGCTGTGCAGCCATTTGCAGCGCGATATCATCTCTCAAAAGCCCCCCCTTAGCAAGGGGAGGTTCCGTATTCAAAAGCCCCCCCTTACTA
>NZ_JBARVX010000449.1:0-2579 GCF_049646505.1 Microcoleus sp. | reverse complement strand
CTAATGACTAATGACTAATGACTAATGACTAATGACTAATGACTAATGACTAATGACTAATGACTAATGACTAATGACTAATGACTAATGACTAATGACTAATGACTAATGACTAATGACTTCTTCCAACCGTGCTAAACTCCAATAAGCAATGGTTGGTGAGGAGACTTGCGTGCCGAGTCAGGGAGTGGGAGGAAATGGAATTGCATCTGAGTTTGGAGACTTAAGCGGGATGACTCGTCAAGAAGTCGATGACTTTTTGCGGGGACTGGGTGCAGAAATTAGAACAACTCAACGCGGTTATCGGGAATACGAATTTGCCGATCGTTCGCGAGTCCATATTCGTACTGATGGTGAAGTTGTACGCACCCCAGCCCCAAAATACGGTTCAGATGGCCGAAGAATAAACAAAGGTTTGCGTCTTGACAAAGATGGCAGCTTGGTGAAAACACTCGATGAATTTGGCAATCATATTTCTGGTACACACAATACTGGAGAAAAAGTGAGGAATTAATATGGCAGATGATTATGAATTGCTTAACCTAGGTGGACTGACATCCCTCATCACAAATATCAATGTCTCTTTGTGGGGCAATGAAATTTTATTTGAATGTATTTACGATCCGACAGGCGAGCGATTGCCTTATAGCATAGTGTTTCATGACTGCCGAGACATCAGTTGGGAGGTTTTCCATCCTGAAGATGTCAAAGATCCTGAAGCTGACTTGATTGGCATTCATTTGGGTGAGGACGCGCACCGGACAGCGGCTTTAATTCATACAGACATTTTTGAAATTTCAATCTTGTACGGCAGTTTTAGCATTCACAAAGGAGAGAATATAAACTCACCAATAGCAGATTTAGGAACAAAGGTTTTGGCGGCGGGTACGCCAGCAGAATTGCACAAATAACCAATAACCAGCAACCAAATCAGTTTACGATACTTAATAGAACTTTTTTGCCAAACGAGGTAGAACAAAATGCCTGATATTGTTGATATTGCCGTAGGTGCAGGTTCCTTCCAAACCCTTGTAACGGCGGTGCAAGTGGCTAATTTAGTGGATGCGCTCAAAAGTCCGGGCCCTTTTACTGTCTTTGCGCCAACTGACGATGCTTTTGCGAAATTGCCACCGGGAACCATTACCACCCTAGTGCAGAATGTTCCCCAACTGAGCAGGATTTTGATGTTTCACGTCGTCTCTGGCAAGTTTATGAAGGCTGATTTGGCAAAACTCGGTTTTGTTACTTCCTTGGAAGGTTCGCCGATTAAGATTGATTGCTCAGACGGTTTTGAGGTGAAAAATGCTACTGTTGTCTCGGCAGATATCGAAGCTGACAACGGCGTGATCCATGTCATTGATAACGTGATTTTAATGGGTTAGTTTTGCCGTCAATCGAAAATCTATTTTTTATTTGGGATTTTCGATTGATTCGGAGGATTTTAAGTGTCGCAACGGGAGCGAGAGCTTGCATTGAGCAGTTTTGCTTTGCTCCCGATCGCACTTTTGTTTTTTTGAGCGCTTGAAGTTAAGATAAATATCAAAAAGTTGTCTTTGCGCCGGATTTATTTTAAAATAATTGTTTAAAAAAGTTTGAAATTTAATAATTATAATATAAGGAAACCAGTATGGTGAGCTCTATGCAAATCCTAGCCGCCAGCCTCAAGGCAAAAGTCCGCCAGCGCAACTTGGAACTGCAAGTTCTCAACGAACTTACTCTGAAATTACAACTTGCTGCGACTGTTGATGAAATTTGGTCTGCGTGTATCGAACACATCAATCGCCTGATGCCTGCTGAGACAGTCCTCTTCGTTGGCGCAGCCCCCGCAGGGACGGGCTTTCCTTCGGATCGCTTCGCTAACGCTAACGCACTTTTGACGCTACCGGACGAGAAGCTGTACCTCCAACAACCGCCACACCCCTTAGCTGCTCGCACCAAAGCCAAAATTAAAGCACGGTTGCAAGCGGCCGGCGCTGAATGGCTGGCGGGAAATCGGGACTGGGCGCACAACATTGCTTTGCCACCAATTGCTCAGTTTGAATCGGTGTTGATGGCCCCAGTTAACGAAGATGAAAGTCAAGAATTGTTGGGAGTATTGTTCATCGGTGCAGAGCAGGCAACTGCTTTTAATCTGGAACACCTTTGTTTGCTCCAGACTGCAGCTCAAATTTGTGCTAAATCCTTAACGAGATTAGCAGCTAAAATTCCCGATGTCAAGGGCAAAACTAAAAATATTTTTGCTCTCGATTCGGAAAATCAAGAACTGTTGCTGCGGGCTTTGATGGACGGTACGCCGGACATGGTTTATGCAAAAGATCGAAATTTTAAATATCTTTTTGTCAATCAAAGTTTTGCGAAATATTTAGAAAAAAATGTTGATGAAATTCTCGGCAAAGATGACATTGAATTAGGTTTTTTAGAAACATCAGTATTTGGCGATCGCCGCGGCCGGGTTAGGGGCATCCGCGAGGACGATCGAGCTGTGCTGGCCGGGGAGACGGTTCGCAATCCCTACCAGCAAATCGCCTTTGCAGGCGGCAAACAGCACGTCTTTGACACGCAAAAACTGCCGCTGTGCG
>NZ_JBARVX010000448.1:0-6442 GCF_049646505.1 Microcoleus sp. | reverse complement strand
CAGCAAGTTAACTGAATTACGCACTGAAGCCCAAAAGCTGGCAGATGAATTAGTCAAGCGGGGCGAAATGTCAACGGAAGAAGCACGCCGCTTTGTTGACGATATGGTACAACAAGCTCAGCAGCAGCAACCGCCAGTAGAAGTGACTGGGGACAAAAAACCGGCTGAACCTCGCCGGATTGAAATTGTTTCTGAGGAAGAAGAGGTTTCGGCACCAGATGCTAAAGAAACCGGCGGCGTAGACAAACTCCGCGAACAAGTACAGAATTTACAAGATGAATTGCGAAAGCTGAAGCGCGATTAAGCTCAAAAAAAGCTCGCAAAGCAAAGCATCAAGGGAACTCAAGATAATACTCTTGAGTTCCCTTTTTGAATATCTCTGCTGTTAGATTCAAAGGTGGATGAATATCGGGCATTAGGTAATAGAATAGTCCTGGATGCACTACCAACCAAGAAACCGGGTTGTTCAACCGAGATTCAGGGCGCGCCGTAAATATTTTTGTGGAAAAACCCGGTTTTTAGTTACCCGTGCTTCCTGGACTATAGAATTGAAAGTAGGTGCAATGGCTTCGCATGAGGCTGCCTGCACTTGTCTGTTAAATATTTTGCAATAGTAAGCTGGAAAATCAATGGAAGATTGGTCTAAAGGTTTTTTTGAAGTAATGGAAAATGCTGTGTCTGACGCAGAGCATTTTTTTAACGGCGTTAGCGATGAATTTGCCGAAATGCTGGACGTTTTGGCAAAAATTTCGGAAGAGTTTACAGAACAAGTACAAAATAACCTGATTGCTGAAGTTGACGGTTATTTCAATGAATTTGATGGTTATTTCAATGAATTTATAGAACCGATAATTGACATTTGCCTGGAATTTGACCCGCAGTTTGATGAGATAGATTTGTCGCTGGTGACTTATGTAGAACCTTCGCCGACACAGCAGGCGGCTTGTCAGGGTTGTCGCAACTATCACGGTCAAGTTTATGGGGGAAATTTGTTGGTTTGTGCGATGCACCCTACTGGTGTGGAATCGGAAAGTTGTCAGGATTGGGAAGCTGATAGCGATGTGAATTTTTAATAGTTTTTGAGGGTTGAATGGCTTATGGTAACTTTAATTCAGTCTCAGTCAAAGATTTCTCTGGAAGAGTTTCTGCTGCTTCCAGAAACTAAGCCTGCTAGCGAGTATGTTGACGGTCAAATTTATCAAAAAGCTATGCCGCAAGGAAAACACAGTACGTTGCAAACCCGTTTTGGGAATAGAATTAATCAGGTGGGAGAACCGCAAAAGTTAGCTTTTGCTTTTTCAGAATTACGCTGCACTTTTGGAGGACGTTCTATTGTTCCAGATATAGCAGTGTTTGAGTGGTCGCGCATTCTTCTGAATGCTGATGGAGAAGTAGAAAACAGGTTTAAAATTGTCCCGGATTGGACAATTGAGATTTTATCGCCGGATCAAAATCCCACTCGGGTCATTAATAATATTTTGTTTTGCTTAAATCACGGTGCTAAATTGGGGTGGTTGATTGACCCGGCAGAAAAATTAGTTCTTGTTTTTAAACCGCAGCAGCAACCAGAGGCGAAAGAGAATCAGGATATTTTACCTGTGCTCGATGTGCTGTCGGATTTGCAACTGTCGGCGGATGATTTGTTTGGGCTGTTAAGTTTCGATCGCCCGTGAGTTACAGTTGAGTATAGGGAATTTTGCATCTAACTAAATCCATCTAGTTAAATGTAAAATACGACTCGCTAAAAAAAATGTTCCTGTGTATTTCTTCCTTGTTCCTTGTTCCTGATGACGTTGGACGTTCGATTTGGGGGGAGAGCACTAATGACTAATGACTAATGACTAATGACTAATGACCGCAGGAGGGCGGGTACGGGGGCACCGCCCCTACTGACTAATGACTAATGACTAATGACTAATGACTTCTTCCTTCTTCCTTCTTCTTAACGGCATTTAAAGGTGAATCGCGATGGCGGCCAATCATTCGCAATTTGGGTTTCCGAAGATGCCGCCATCGCTGCAATTGCGACAGTATCAACGCGCGGCGGTTGATAATTGGTTTGCGAATCAGGGACGCGGTACGCTGAAGATGGCGACGGGTAGCGGCAAGACGATTACTGCGCTGGCGATCGCCACTGAATTATACCAAAAAATCAACCTCCAAGTATTGCTCGTAATTTGCCCGTACTGCCATCTGGTGAATCAGTGGGCGCGCGAATCAGAAAAATTTGGCTTAAAACCTATTTTAGCTTTTGATAGCGCTCGCAGTTGGCAGAATAAGCTGGCTGCTGGTTTGTATGAAGTGCGATCTCGCGAGCAGCTATTTCTCACAATCATCACCACTAATACCACATTAATGTCGGATAGCTTGCAGTCGCAAATCCGCTATTTTCCACAAAAAACCCTAATTATTGGAGACGAAGTTCACAACTTAGGTGCGCCCCGTTTGGAACAAAGTTTGCCGCGCAATATTGGACTGCGCCTCGCCCTTTCCGCTACCCCAGAAAGACATTTCGACGAACAGGGAACAGAAGCTATTTTAGATTATTTCGGCCCGGTTTTGCAGCCGGAACTCACCTTAGCCGATGCCATCCGCCAAAAAGCATTAGTACATTATTTATACTATCCGATTTTAGTAGAACTGACCGAAGCTGAAACCCGCAAATATTCCTATTTAACTAAAAAAATTGGCTGGGCGCTTTGGGGCGATGAAAAAGTAGAAAATAATGATTCTTTAACGCCTTTATTAATGCAGCGGGCTCGGTTAATTGGGGCGGCGGCTAATAAATTAACAGCCTTGCGAGAATTAATGATCCGCCGTCTCGACACAGCCCACACTTTATTTTACTGCGGCGACGGTGCGATCGAAGGAAGCGCGCGCCGAAACAACAACCGCCAACTAACAGAAACCGCGAAGTTATTGGGTTCAGAATTAGGCTATCGAGTTAACACCTATACAGCGGCGACTCCTTTAGCAGAAAGAGAAAATTTGCGCCGACAATTTGAAACTGGAGAATTGCAAGGTTTAGTCGCAATTCGCTGCTTGGATGAAGGAGTGGATATTCCGGCAATTCGCAATGCTGTAATTTTAGCCAGCAGCAGCAATCCGCGCCAGTTTATTCAGCGCCGCGGGCGGATTTTGCGGCCGCATCCGGGGAAGGAAAGGGCAACTTTATTTGACATGATTGTTTTGCCTCCAGATTTGGGCAGGGAAACCTTAGAAGTCGAGCGCAATCTACTGCGAAAAGAGTTGAAGCGGTTCTTAGAATTTGCCGATTTAGCAGACAATGCTGGAGAAGCTAGGGTGAAATTGCTCCAACTTCAGAAGCGGTACGGGCTGTTAGATATTTGACATTTATTCCGGTTTCGTTTATGTTAATAACATAGCCTTATTTGAGCGCCGTTTGATATCATATCCGGTCAATAATTAAACGCGATAATGTAGGGGCGGGTTCGCCTCAATATTTAATTGCATTTCCCAGAGTTTCTCAACCCGCCCCCGCCGGGATATTACGATCGATCGGACCTCAGATGAGTGGCAAATATTTTTAAACTTCGCAAGAGGTGAGGTATAATTTGATGGAAAATCTGATAGAAGATTTGAGAGAAAATCCGAGCAACACATATAAATACGGAAACAGCTCAACTCCGATAATTTCAACGGAAATCTTATCCGAAAAACGTTCTTCCTATCACGCCGACAAAGACTTGAGCGACGTACAAGAACCGATTACTAGCGCGCCGCCCGAAGTCCGACAAATTATTGAGCGGGTATTGGAACTAGAAAAAGATAAACTCTATATGAAATCTCCCCGCTATATTAGCGATGACATTTTAAAAATTATTAAGGAAACAATTGTATGAAGTTAATTTCAATTACTCTGTGCAATTTTCGGCAGTTTTTCGGCAAAAGTCCAGAAATCAAGCTGGCTTGGGGCGCGGAAAATATCACAGTAATTCACGGCAATAACGGTTCGGGAAAAACTGCCTTAATGAATGCCTTTACCTGGGTGCTGTACGGAAAATTTAGCGCGGCTTTTGCGGCGGAAGAACAATTAGTAAACAAGCGCGCTCTTGCTGAAGCGGAAATGGGAAAAGCCGTAGGTTGTTGGGCGGAAATTGTGTTTGAACACGACAGCAAGCGCTACCAAGCAAGGCGTGTTTGCCGTGCTTACAAAAGTGAAAATAGTGTAGAGCACATCAAAGGTGAATTGTTCTTGCAAGTAGCTAAAGATGACGGCCGCTGGATGCCGACTGCACAGCATCCAGATGATATCATTGGACGAATTTTGCCCGAAAGTTTGCATCAATATTTCTTTTTTGACGGGGAACGTATCGAGCAAATTGTTCGGCACGATAAGAAAGCAGAAATTGCAGAAGCTACTAAAGAATTGCTGGGAGTAGAGGTTCTGAATCGCTCGGTCAAACATTTAACAGATGCCCGAAAATCTCTAGAAACAGATTTAATCCTGATTGGCGGTTCCGAAATTAAGAAGCTTTTAAAAGAGAAACAAGTTTGTCAGAAAGCGGTAGAACAGCTTTCACAAAGAAAAGTAGAAATTGAGCTAGAATTGATTAATCAAGGCGAATTGAAAAAAGCAGTTAACGGAGATTTGCTGGAACGCAGCGGTGCTGCTGAGTGGCAAAAATTGCGAGACGAATTGGAAAATCAGCGGAGTTTGTTTCGCGAACAAATTGTTCAGGCTTCATCGGCAATTCAACGAGCAATTTCTGGGCGCGGTTACGCGGTTTTTTTGGCGGATGCTGCGGCTGAATTTAACTTGATTTTAGGAAATTTGCGGGAAAAAGGTGAGTTGCTTTCGGGGATTGGGCGGCCGTTTTTGGAAGAGTTATTAGTGCAGCAGCGCTGCATCTGCGGTGCGGAATTAACCCCCGGTTCTGTGGCTAGCGAAAATGTTGGCGGTTGGATGGATAAAGCGGGTGTTGGCGATGTGGAAGAAACTACTATTCGGATTAGCGATCGCGTCAATGAAATTGATAAACAAGTAGCTGATTTTTGGGAGGAAATTGACCGCCAGCAAGCGAATATTAGTCGCGGTAGATCCGAACTTTCGCGGGTGGAAAATCAGTTAGACGATATTCACAGCAAGCTGAAAAATTTTCCTGACGGTGATGTCAGCGGCTTGCAACAGCGCTTGGATGAAATTGAGGCAAAAATTGGCGATTTGCACCGGGAAACTGGCTCTAACCAGCAGCAGATTGAGAGTTTGAATGTGCAGGTGTCGGCTTTGGAAAAGCAAATCGACAAGCAGCAACTGAACGAGCAAAAGCAAGTGTTAGCGAAAACTCGGATTGCTGCGACTCAGAATGCGATCGATCGCCTAATTGAAGTGCGATCGCGCTTAGAAAAACAGTTTTGTTCTCAGTTAGAAAAGCGGGTGCAAGATATTTTCAGTCAAATCTCTTTTACTCCTTACATTCCCAAGTTGAGCGATAAATACGAACTGACGCTAGTAGAAAATACCTCGGGAAAATCAGCTTTGGTTGCCGCTTCTACCGGGGAAAATCAAATTCTCAGTTTGTCGTTTATTGGTGGAATTATTCAGGGCGTGCGGGAGTGGAGTCAAAAGAATACTTTGATGGGCCCGGATAGCAGTACGTTTCCGATCGTGATGGATTCTCCCTTTGGCAGTTTGGACGAAATTTATCGCAAACAAATCGCGAATAAACTGCCGAAGTTGGCGAATCAATTGGTAGTTTTGGTAACTAAGACTCAGTGGCGGGGAGAAGTTGCACGAGAGATGGAAAGCTGCACGGGCAGGGAGTACGTGCTGGTGTACAATTCTCCGAAAGCTGATTGCGAAGAAGATGCGATCGAACTGGGCGGGACGCGCTATCCTTTAGTTAGGCGCAGTCCGAATGAATTTGAATATACAGAAATTGTAGAGGTGGATTATGGCTTCTAATTCGGCAATTACGCAGGTTTTGGAAACGGATATTTGGGTGAACGCGACGTGGGAAGAATTTCTGAATTTTGCTGAGGATTCAGCATGGAAAAAGGGCAAGTTTTATTACTATCAAGAACTTATGAGGGTAGAAATGTCACCAGTAGGGCCACTGCACGCGCGTCATAATTCGATTGTCCCGTATGTAGTTATTCTGTTTGCTACATTGAGAAATATCCGAGTAGTTCAATTTACTAATGCCAGTTTTCGCAAAGCAGGTATTCGCGAGTTTCAACCCGATTTAGCTTACTACATCGGTTCTGGTTTAAGAGTGCCTCCTGATGACAACAACTTACCTGTGGATTTGAATGAATACGATCCGCCTAATTTGGTAATAGAAATTGGTGCATCTTCTTTTAACGATGATTTGGGCAGCAAGCGCTTGTTGTATGAAAGCGCAGGAATAGCTGAATATTGGGTGGATCGTGCGAACACGCGGGAGGTTTTTGCATTTGCGATTAATAACGGAGGTAGCGG
>NZ_JBARVX010000447.1:0-2164 GCF_049646505.1 Microcoleus sp. | reverse complement strand
TAAAAAACCCGGTTTCTTTGTCAGAGTGGATAAGTCCTGACTTAAACAGGAACTCGCCAAATTTTGACAGTAGCATCGGCACTTCCGCTGACCAAAGTTTTGCCATCATAACTAAAAACAACAGACTGGACTGGGCCGAGATGTTCCAGAGTTTCCAACAACTCTCCTGTGTGAAAATTCCAAATCCGAATCGTGTTGTCAGCACCGCCACTGGCGAGAGTTTCACCATCGGGGCTAAAGGTAAGACTATAAACACTATCTGAGTGTTCTGTAAAAGTACGCAGCAGTCTGCCATTTTCAGTATTCCAAAGTTGAATTGGCTGTTGGGAACCGCTAGCGGCGACTGTTTTACCGTCCGGGCTAATCGCCACACACCAAATTATCCCAACAGAAGAATCGAACCAAGAGGCTACGGCGCCGAAAAAATCTACTGGTCGAATGAGAGTGTGCAGCAACTCTTTTCTATGCCAATTCCAGATTTTAACTGCACCATCTAAACCGCCGCTAACTAAAATGCGCCCATCTTTGCTAAAGGCTAGGCAATTAACTTCCCAAACGTGTCCCCAAAGAGTTTTTTCTATTCTACTTCTTTTCAGATTCCAGATATCAATTGTACCACCCATCAGTGTAGTACCAATGTGACCGTTTGCTAGGGTTTGTTCGTCGGTACTGAAAGCTAAACAGCTTGTCCGCAGGGCTAATAAGGTATTTCCCAGACTTTGTTTAAATTGCTTGTTTGCTACATCCCACAACTTGATACTGCCATCAAAAAATTCGTGGTTGCTGGCACTGGCAATGGTTTTTCCATCGGGACTGAAAGCAACATCAATTACGGCACTTTTATGTCCGGTGAAGGTGTGGAGTAATTCTCCTGTAGACAGGTTCCAAAGTTTGACGGTTTTGTCCAAACTGCCGCTGGCAATAATGTTTTGATTTGGACTAATGGCGACGGAATTAACAACATCTGAATGAGCTTTGAGAGTGTGCAGGCATTTCCAGTTGAGCAACTGCTTCCACATTAGCGGTTCAACAGCGGGGTTTTGACAAATTACGGGCAGCCAGCTAATACCAGGAAATAGTTTATTCTTCTCATCTGCCAATTTTTGTCTCGCTTCCGCCACTGCTGCGTACAACAATTGGTTATTGGCAAATGCTGTGAGAAAATCCTGCAAAAATTTTTGTGCTGCTTCATCTGCTATGACTTCCCGCATGACAATACTTTGGGGTAAGTACAATTTGGCTAGCTGGTTGGCTATCCCCAAGCCGTCGCAGGAGTTGAAAATTGCTAACTGCAATCCTTTGGCGATCGCACTTTTCATGGCATTTTTCAAATCATCAATACTGATACTCTCAGAATCGCTGATATCAAATTCACCAATTTGACCGTCTGGCAGGGTTGAACTGTGACCTGCAAAAAAGAAAATGTGCCATCCCTGTGCATCTCGCAAACACTCCAGCAATTCTGCTTTTTTGGGCTTATTTAAAGGTGTAATTTCGGCACCGCGTTCGGCTAAGCCATCCAAAATTTTACGGTCAAACTTAATATCAATTTCGTCATTATTGCCAAATACGGCTAAAATTCTAACCGCTGATTTTCGACAGTCAGATTGCTTAAAGCTGGGCGGTTTAACAGTTAAGGTACTTAGAGAAATTTCCGAATGATGGTAAGTTTCCGAAAATAAATTCCAGGCAGGCCAAGGTAGTCTCCGCAAGTTAGCATCGTCTGTTTGCAAAATAACTCGAATGTCATCGTTTGGCTGCAAGTGTTGCTGCAATCCATCGAGTATTTTTCGCCACAAATGTTCGCTGGAATTGAGCCATTTATTAATGTTGATTTCCAGATTTTGTGCCGCGAGATTGTTAAATGATTTTATTCCTTTTCCTTTGACTTTCATGCGCGATGTACTGTCGTCATTATTCCTTTCAAAATTTGACTGCCAATCCTTCAAGGAATCAAGAATTTCAATATCGCCTATGGCTGGCAGTCTGCCAACATCTCCCCAGATTAAGCTAAATGGCGTTAAATCTTCTCGAATTTCCAAGTTAACTGGAAATCCTTGCTGAAAGCTTCCTTCCATGACGGTGAGGATGACTTGTTTTTTCATAGGTGGCGCTGGGATTTTCAATTATTAAAAAGTTTCTGTGACGCTGACATCTCCTAGAA
>NZ_JBARVX010000446.1:0-12819 GCF_049646505.1 Microcoleus sp. | reverse complement strand
CTGTTGTGTCATGGGTAGCGCTCTTTTTTTTTGGGGGGGGTGGAGAGCCGGCAAATAATATTAACCGATCGGCATTCGGCGGCGGACAATATTTATTTACCACATTAACTTCTACTGTGGCATTCTGAGACTATTTCTGGTATCTATTCAACACCTTTTGACCTGCGATCGGGAATCAGGCACACAGGCGCGAGCAAAATTTGTTGTAAAAATTTACAGTAATCTCGCCCAAAAACGGTTATGAGTTTCCTGCACTCCTGGCAGACTCCCACAATTTTAGAAACTTGGACGGTTCGGCAGTAGAGGTGGCAACGGGCTCGCGCGGTGAGAGCAGCCGAACCGAACGTCTCGCGCCGAAGTTTCAAATCGAAAATCTCAAATCGACGCTTCGGGCTGCTCCTGCTAGCAGCAGAGGACATCAGCGAAACAAGCTAGAAAGTTCTATAACTTTGGTTTGCAGAGTTGAGACTTCTTCCCGGCCCCGTTTTAAAGAAGCTTCTAATTCTAGGAGCAGCGGCAAACTTTTTTGCAGTTTTTCTAAGCTGGCGTTCTTGACTTCTTGACGAAAATAGTATATGCGTTTGGGATTGCCCAAATCTAGAGCACGAGCAATTTTATCATCCCGATCGCCCGCTGCGATCATCGCCTTGACCCACAGCCAAATCCGAAACTTACCGGTCAAGCCCGCCACAATCCTCAAACCAGGCTCGTTTTTGGCCGCTAAGCCCGCCAATAACTCCAAAGCAGCTCCCGTATTACCCTCGCGAATTGCATCGGCTAGTTGGAAGGTATTCTGGGCGTGACAGTGCACTAATGCCGCTACTTCCTCCGGGTTGAGAGGTTGGCTGCGGTTGCCCGCAAACAGTCGCAATTTTTCCAATTCGCTGTATAGCCCGCGGGTATCGCTACCGATGGATTCGGCCAAAAGTTCGATCGCCGCGGCGGTCAATTTGACATTCATTTCGCCGGCAACTTGGCGCGCCCGCTGGGCTAATTCCTTGTCATTCCAAGGCGGAATCGGTGAAAATTCGCGAAATTCGCCGGACTTGTTGAGTAACTTGGTAGATTTGAGCCGGCTGTCGGGTTTTTTGACGGATGTCAGCAGCAGCACTGTTGTAGGGGGAATCACCGGCAGCGTCCGTTCCAATTGGGCCAAGAGTTCTGGAGAACACTGCTGGGTGAGAGTCGTATTTGTCAGCCAGACAAAACGGCTGCCGCTACCGAAGGGCGGTGTTAAGGCTCGATCGAGTCCTTCAACCACAGCGTCGGGCCGATCGGCAATTATCTTGTCATAGTTAAAACTAGCCCAGTTGGGGTCGAGGACAGAGGAGCGCAATTTTGTGACTGCTTGCGAGATGGCAAAGTCGTCTTCCCCCCAAAATAGGTAAAACTGCATATTTAACGCTCTGTACAGGAAAAAATTTGAGTCGCACGATCGTCGGCTTGTCCAACATATCCTGAATCGGACTGTTGGAAGCCCGCACCATAATATAAAATTTGGTGTGGGAGTATTTCACCGCGAGGAAATCAAGATTGGATGATACTTATCAAGCTTACGTAAACCGGGTGGCGCGAATGACGCTGCTGGACTCCTACAAGTCCCAGGTGGAACACATTCAGGAATCTCCAAAATTTAAGCCTGATGAAGCCGGTCACAGAAATCCTGTACCTTTTCCGGGTTATTCGGTGATTACGCCACCTGCGGGGGAAGATGCAGAAAATACTGCTCTTTATAGTAATTTGCAGTCAGTCCAACAACGGCTATTGCAGGAAATCGCGGACGGTGCGCTCGTAGCACTGCCTCCTGATAGCTTCCATTTAACCGTGGCAGATCTGATTTGGAGCAGCGCTTTTCAAGATGCCTCTGAGAACAATCCAGAATTTGAAGAGCAACTGCGCGATCGAATGAAAGAGTGTTTTGCCACCTGCAAACCCTTGGCGGGCGGCCCAGAGATTCGCTGGACTGTGCTGGGGTTGATGGTGATGACTAGGGCTGTGGGTGTTTGTTTGGCACCGACTGACGAAAACTCTTACAAGCAAATTCTAGAGTTTCGGCGATCGATCTATCAAAATCCCGATTTAATTGCTCTAGGAATTGAACAGCAATATCATTTGACGGCACACATTACTCTGGCTTATTTTGGGGACACCGGGCCGAATCTAGACCGCGCCCGTTTGTCCGCCGTGATGTCTGAGTTAAACGACCAATGGCTTGACACGCCACAAGAACTGTGCGTGCACCGAGCCGAACTGCGGAAGTTTGACGATATGACTAGCTACGTGCGGCAACCGGATTGGCCTGTTTTTGAATTTTAACGTAAGCAAGAGGGGAGAGGGAAGAAGTCATTAGTCATTAGTCATTAGTCATCAGTCATTAGTCATTAGTCCAACGTCATGTTTTGCTGTCCCCCCGAGCTTTGGGTCCAACGTCATCAGGAAGAGGGAAGTTCGGCAACGAGCTAGGTAGGGAATTTAACGGATACAAGTCAGAATTCAGAGGACTCGATCGAGGAAAATTCTGCCCACTCTCCATTCTGCCCACTCTCCATTCTCCCCTTCTCCGCCTCTGGCATCTCCTCTGTTTCAAGGGTCAGGATACTGCCTATAGCGGTTCTCACAAAAGTGAGGTATGCTTTTAGGCCCGATGCCCGATGCTTTTAGGCCCGATGCCCGATGCTTTTAGGCCCGATGCCCGATGCTTTTAGGCCCGATGCCCGATGCTTTTAGGCCCGATGCCGGATAGTGCCTCATCTTTCTGAGAAAGGCGATATTAAATGCTTTAATTATTCTGGCTTGGTAACAAAATCAAGCAAAAAATTTATGATAAACCCGGAAAAATCAGTAATTCTGGTTTTTTACTTTTTGCTTAAATAGTGACTGTACACGTTGTTGGTATTGGTTTAGATGGAGCTGCTGGGCTGAGCGAATCGGCGCGGCAGGTTGTAGAAACGGCCGCTCTGCTGGTAGGGAGCGATCGACATTTGAGCTATTTTCCCGATCGCGGCCGAGAGCGCTGGGTGTTGGAAGATTCAACCGAAGCAATTCTGGAAATTCGGCGCTGGCTGGCGGAAGTACCGCAGTTAGAGGCGGATGCGGAAACTGTGGAAAGAGGCCGAGGTTCGATCGTCATTTTAGTAGCCGGCGACCCCATGTTCCACGGCTGGGGAAAGTTACTAATTTCCCAAATTCCGCCAGATAAATTGACATTTCACCCCCATGTGAGCTCGGTGCAACTGGCCTTCAACCGCTTGCAAATCCCGTGGCAGGATGCTCATTTTGTGGCCTCCCAGGGACGTTATTTTGAGGAATTGACGGCAAAACTCAAGTTAGGTGTGGAAAAAATTGCCGTGCTCGCGGACGAAACTCTCACTCCGGCGGCTTTAGCAAATTTGGTGAAAGCTCTAGATTTGCCGGCACGCTATCAGTTTTGGGTTTGCGAAAATTTGGGTTCTCCAGAGGAGAATGTTGGCCTGTATTCTCTAGAAGCTTTGCTGCGAGAGTCTTTTTCACTTCTGAGCGTGGTTGTAATGCAGAGGGTGTTCCCGCCGGCAGAAGCTTTGGATTTGGCAAGTTTGCCTTCGTTGGGGATTCCCGATTCAGCTTTTATCGGTGGCGGCGACAGGCTTGGTTTGACGGTGGAACGGGAGGTGCGGGTGTTGGTGCTGGCACAGTTGGCTTTGCGGCCGGAACAAGTTGTCTGGGATGTGGGTGCTGGTAACGGTTCTGTGTCGATCGAGATTGCTCGTTTGTTCCCGCAGTCTGAGGTATACGCGATCGAACAAACGGTTTCTGGTACTTCTGCGATCGAACTCAATTGTAGCCGTTTCGAGCTGCAAAACGTGCTTTCGATTCACGGAAGCGCGCCGGAAATTTTGCACCGCTTGCGCCCGCCGCACCGGATTTTTATTGGCTGCAGCGGTGGAGGGCTGACCAAAATTTTGGGCGTTTGCGCGCTGCGGCTGCTCGCTGGAGGCTCGATCGTGCTGGCTTTGGATGTTTTTGAGGATATTGCTACTGTTTTGAGCTGGATTGGCGATCGGGTGCGCCGGGAACCGCACTGGAGTTACCGCATCTTGCAGGTGCAGTTGTCGCGTTCTATTTCTGCGGGCAGTTTGACTCGTTTTGAGGCGCTGAATCCTATTTCGATTGTGACGATCGATCGACATTTGAATTAATGTCTGATTTTTAACTGCAGATTAATGGCTGTGTTATCTATGTTTTGTTTTTTTATTGAATCTAATCTTTTTTTTACCGCAGAGGGCGCAGAGGGCGCAGAGGAAGAGAATAGGTGATTTTAAAGGGGTTGGGGGTATTAGCTTTTAATTTTTAATTAACAAAAGTACGGCTGCTGTTGCTAGCAGTAGCAATATTCCGGCTGCACCGGCTAGGGGTTTTGCTGCTATTCCTGTAATCCATTCCGGTACCTTAGAAGTTGGTTTAATTGCGCCTTCTGTATCTACGGTTGTTATACCCCAAATCCAAGCTGCGTGAATGCCGATCGCCAATCCTAAACTGCTATTGTCGGCGATGCGGGCTAAGGTTAAAACCATGCCCATCAGCCACAATCCGGGCAGTTGCGGTAGGGTTTCTTTGGCGGCCCAAATTAGGTGGGCGATCGCGAATATGAAACTGGCGATCGCACTTGCTATTAATATTGAGTAATCTTGCTGGAGGATTGTTTGCAAGCAGCCGCGAAAGATTAACTCTTCTGTGGCACTAATCCACAGTCCTAATAACAGAGTCAGCAGACTAGCAGGATTAATGATTAATGCCCATAAATTAATGTTTTTTTCGCCTGTTTCGGTGGAATTTTCACTTTTTTTTAACTCGATCCAGCCTGCGGTTAATTGTAGACCGAATAAAATTACTAAGCTGATTGTTCCTAATCCTAATCCCCCCAGTAATGATATCAAAACTGCGGGTTGCCAATCCCAACCCCAGTTGGCAAAAGATGTGTTTTCGATCCAACTTGTCGCCCATAAAATGAAGGGAACAATTAGGTAGAGGGAAGCGAGTAAAGGTAGTTTTTTGTTTCCCAGGGGTTGGGGCGGATGCCATTTGAGGACGATCGCCAGTACAGTTGCTACGGGTAGCCACACAGCAATCCAAGTCGAGAAAAACAAGATTATTTTGACAATTGCTGGTATTGACGGCGACATCAGTCGCAGGTTGTTGATACTATTCCACATTTAATGGGTTGCAACTATAATACTTTTGATTGTTGATTGTTGATTGTTGATTGTTGATTGTTGATTGTTAGCTGTTAACTGTTAACTGTTGACTGTTGACTACTAAGAGGGCGGGCACGGGGGCACCGCCCCTACTGACTACTGACTACTGACTACTGACTACTGACTACTGACTACTGACTACTGACTACTGACTACTGACTACTGACTACCGATCGATCTTGCGCTGAATTTGCCTCAAAGATTGGTACATTTCGGGCAAGCGGTTGTAAACGGCTGTGGCTTTGAGAAATAGTTTGTGGGGAATTGCTGGAACACCTGTCACGATCGCACCTGCGGGCACGTCGCTGTGAATTCCGGCTTTGGCTGTGGCGATCGCCCCATCTCCGATTTTAGCTTGATTGGCAATTCCCACTTGACCGGCCAAAATTACATTGTTGCCAATTTTGACCCCGCCGGCCATGCCAACGTGAGCGGCAAACGCACAATTTTTCCCGACTTGACAGCCGTGACCTACGTGTACTAAATTGTCAATCTTGGTATTTTGACCGATGCGGGTTTCTCCGACAGCGGGCCGGTCGATCGTGCTGTTGCAGCCAACCTCAACGCCCTCTTCCAATACAGTGCAGCCAGACTGCTCCATTTTCACCCATCCTGTGGCTGTCGGCACAAACCCAAAACCTTCGCTCCCGATCGCCGCACCGCTGTGAATCACGCAATTTGCCCCGATGCGAGTACGTTCGTGAATGACACAGTTAGCGTGTAAAACAGTGCCGGGGCCTATTTCCGCATCTGGGTAAATTACCACATTTGGGTGAATGCAAACGTTGCTGCCAATTTTGACTTTTGCTTGAATAACGGCGTGGGGGCCGATGTAGACATTTTCGCCGATTTCTGCGGAGGGGTGAAGGGTAGCTGAGGGATGAATTTCGGATGGCGGGCGAAACGGTTGATAGAAAAGGGCGATCGTTTGAGCAAATAACAATCGGGGATCTGCTGCGGCTATCCAAGCGATGTTGCGATCGTCGCATTGAGCTTGGAGGCTTTCATCTAAGGGCAAAATTAAAGCCGAAGCGTTTGTAGTGGCTGTATGAGCGGCAAATTTAGCTCCTTCTATGTAACTTATTTTGCCCGATTCGGCTTCATCGACTGGGGCGGGGCCTGTAATTTCTCGATCGGCAGCATTCGAGGCTGTGAGGCTGTGACTGTTGGCTAAGTTAAGTTTTTGTACTATTTCGCTAAACTTCATCTATAAAAATTTGTTGTTAACACAGATGGATCATAGTTAAAAGTACCAGGTTTGGAGCACGATCCGAGCAGTTGGCATTGAAAAAACAAAAACCCCGACTTCTCACAGAAATCGGGGTTGCAGCGATCGATTGTTTTGGGGAATTATTGTACGGAAACTGCATCTACGTCAACGGTGCTGCCTTTGGCTTCAGAAGGGCTGCCGGTGGCTTCGGATGCTGTGGCTGTCTCTGTTTGGCGGGATTTAAAGTAGTCGGTTGCCATTTGGGATAGTTCGGAAATCAGCAATACTGCGATCGCCAAGTCGTCAATTTGTCCGACGACGGGGAGAAAATCGGGCGCAATGTCGATCGGGCTTACCAGATATGCCAGGGTTCCCAGAATAATCCACCAGCGGTACTTGGGGTTGCGGAGCGTGTCGCGATACCAGTTGTAAACAGATTGTATAGAAAAGTTCATGTGGTTGTCCTCTCGTTATATTTTCAATCTTGACAAATTATCGCTCGAAACGCTTGTGGAGATATCCCCCCTAAGATTGGGAAGAGACTTCTACCTGGGAGTATGAGGAATTGGGGAGGGAGAATTTGTCAATCTGTGTCCCAAAGGCGGGGACTCTTGACAACGCCTCTACAGAAACCTGACAGATGAAAGGCGATGGCATTAATCTGTGTTTATCTCCTGTTTAAAACCATATTCATCTATTGCTTGTATATCGTGATTAAAGCAAGTTACTTAGATTGGGATTTTTCAACCGCAGATGTCAGCAGATAAACACAGATGAACGCTGATGGGATTTATCTGTGTTTATCTGCTGTTTAAAAAAATCTTCATATCTTTCAATCACGAATCTTGAAACACCCATTTTTGGTCGCCGATCGCAATTTCGCAACCGTTCGCCAACCAAAAAGGCTCGTTAGCAGCCAGCCTCTGGCCTCCGACAAAAGTGCCGTTGGAACTCCCGCTATCTACAAGTTGATATCGCTGTTTGCCAACTTCGTCAGTAGCGCGGCGGATTTGGGCGTGGTAGCGCGAACTTTGCGGATCTTGCAATACTAAAGTGTTAGTCGGTTCGCGTCCAATTGTAAAAGGATTTGCCGTTAAACCGATCGCCTGTCCAGAAAATTTGTAGATTAAATATGCGGTGTTTTTGCGATCGCTGCTGGCGAGTACCGTCGGTGCAAGTGAAGGTGAATTTCTCGCAGGTGGGAGACTGTTTTGAGCGAGTTGTTCTGTCAGTTGTTGCAAATCGCGATCGAACCCTGCTGCTGTGTCAGAAGTTGGAAGACTCGCAGGAGAATTACCTGAGATTAAGTTTAACTGCTGTACTGGAGCTTGAGGAACAATCGGCCGGCCGGCTTCGGCAATTCTCATTTGTAGGGCGGCGGAATTTTCTGCTTCCTGTCGGGCACTCATTCCCTCAACTTGGCGAATAACTCCGTTGGTTTCGGGAAAGCTGACATCGCCAATTCGCACGTCTTCTAAGTTAAAACCTAGGGTGTAAAAATCTTGGACGCGATCGAGCAAGTTTTGGCGCAGCAACAGTCGGCCTTGGGTGATAAGCTGTTGTAAGGAAAATTGCCCGATCGCTAATCCCATACAATCCTTAACTGCGCTTGCTAAAACAGCGATAGGATCGGACAATTCCAAAGCTACTCGTTTCGGATCTATAACTTGATAAATAACAGTCAGAGTGGCATCAATTAAAAATCGATCCTTAGATAAAAAATCTCCGTGCGACTGTACATCCAAATTGCGGAGTTTGGTGTCTACCAGGACAATTTGACACTGTTCCAGCAGGGGAAGGGCGAAGCTGAAATGCCGCCCTGATTTCAGGGTACGCACGGCGCGGCCGTTTTTGACCAACAGCCCCGTGTAACCCGCCCCGATAAAGTCCATACTAAAGCCGGCCCAGCGTTCGGGTGTGACGGTTTGAATTAGGGGAGAGGCGTTGTTCATGACAGGGAGTTGAGGGAGGTTTGATTCTATTTTTAGGGTAACAAATTGCTGGCGGCGAGCGATCGGGCGTTGTGCCGGTTCTGCAACCTCTATTCTATACTTCTGGACTCCCCGCGATTCAGCCCGGACAGGAGCTCGTTTTCATCTAGTTAGTGGTGAGGGCGATCGCCCTCAGTGCAAACGCATCTGAATTTATTTGACAAAAATGTGAATTTGTGCATTACTAAATGACTCAAAAAACCTGCTTAACATTCTTAATTTTCACGCCGATCTAGCAGATTAAATCAGAAGCTTAACATTTGATGAACTTCTTAAAGCCGGATAATCTTCCTTCTGAGATTGGTGTTATATTTCGAGCATTAACTGCCATCGTTTAAAATTCCAACTAAATATAGCGAGCCTAAGTCAGTTTGACAACAGAAGTCCGGCAGGCTAAAATAAAAGTTGATGTACAAAGCGGTGGAACCTATGGAAAATAGCGCTCAATTAGATAGCAAATCGACGGACTTAAAAGAATTAACAGAGTTCATTAACAGTACGAAAAATGTTAGAGAGTGGAAAAAAGGTCAGGCGGTTAAACTAATAATACAAGGTTTTTCTTATCGAGAAGTTAGCCAACGATTGCATATTTCCTATAGCTCGATTGCTCGGGCTAAAAAAGAATACATGGCACAAGGAGTTTCTGGACTGAAACTTAAATATAAAGGCTCCCAAAGTTATTTAACTGAAGTTCAAAAGGCTGAACTAAAAATTTGGCTAATTGAACAACCCGAAAAACGCAACACTTCCGATCTTCAGCGACATATTATGGAAATTTATAATTTAGTCTTTAAATCCACACAAAGTTACTACGATCTTTTGAAAATGGTCAATTAACTTGAAAAAACCCGAACCAACAAAATTCTAGAAACGACCCAGAAGCCATCAAACAAAGAACCCAAGAGATTGATTCTAGGAATTTTAGAATAACTCAAACCGGAAATAGAATCTGGAATCTTGGCGGTGTATGCGCGAATGCGAATGTCATCTCCGGGGTGATGATGTTTGTAGTTATCTATGGGGCGACTCAAAAAATAGAGAAGTTATGACTATAAATAACGAACAATCCCGTCAAACTTATTATGGAGCTTTAAATTTACTAGCTAATCAGTTTGAAGACGGTAGGAGGTGTTTAAGTTATTAAGTTTTCATCATTAGATCTCTTGCAAAAATCCTTTTCATCAATTGGTGGGACGGGATCACCGGCCCATCCCACAAGAAAAAACAACTCTTGTGGGATGGGCATCTTGCCCGTCCTAATTACTTTTGCAAGAGGTCTATTAGGCGCTGACATTACTGCTGTATAGCGGTTCTCAAACGTGGTGAGGTATGCCCAGTTTGCCATATACCATATACCATATACCCTATCCCGGATAGTACCTCATCTTTCGCTTGAAAGGCTATCAGAGTTTTGCTTCAGTTAAACGATTGGTGGAGATTTTCTTCAAATATTAACTTTTTAATTCTCCTAATTTGAAAAAATAAGATGTTTTTGCCAAACTGATTTAGACTGGCGATAGAATCACCCGGTTGAGAGACAATAGTTCAATTCAGAGATGCTTGGACATCCAGAAATTCACAAAATTTGGGAAAAAATAACCGCATTGAGTCCTCAACATTTTTAGAGTTCAATTTGACCGCCCAACAGTTTTAATCGGCCATGTTTGCCCGATGGTTAGCGACGATTAAATTACAATATAAGTATTTTTTCTGTTGAATGTGTAATATTTATTTACTATAATTACCAGGTCAGAAATAATAAAATTGTTACGGCTAACAGTTTTTCCCAAATAACAGCTAAACTATTCTAATGTTTGCGCGTCCCGATCGTTGCAGGCTCAACCTATAGCTGTTAAGGATTCGTCCTGATTCACAAAAGCAAGATTTTAAAATATGCATCTCAGCGAACTGACTCATCCAAACCAATTACACGGTCTCTCGATTCATCAACTCGAACAAATTGCCCGACAAATTCGAGAAAAGCATTTAGAAACAGTAGCTGCGAGCGGCGGACACCTAGGCCCTGGATTGGGTGTAGTCGAACTCACATTAGCACTGTACCAAACCCTAGACCTCGATCGCGACAAAGTTACCTGGGATGTCGGCCACCAAGCTTATCCGCACAAATTGATTACCGGCCGCTACAACCAATTCCACTCCCTGCGCCAAAAAGACGGCGTTGCAGGCTATCTCAAGCGCTGCGAGAGCAAATTTGACCACTTTGGGGCCGGTCACGCCTCCACGAGCATTTCCGCAGCCCTAGGAATGGCAATGGCGCGCGACCTCAAGGGCGAAAACTTCAAAACTGTGGCAGTCATCGGCGACGGTGCGCTGACGGGCGGCATGGCACTCGAAGCGATCAACCACGCGGGCCATATGCCGAAAACCAATTTGTTAGTTGTGCTCAACGACAACGAGATGTCAATCTCCCCCAACGTCGGCGCAATTACCCGCTATTTAAACAAAATGCGCTTGTCGCCACCGGTGCAGTTTCTCAAAGATAACTTAGAGGAACAATTCAAACAAATTCCCTTTGTCGGCGAAACTTTTACTCCAGAAATGGAACGCATCAAAGAAGGGATGAAACGCTTGGCTGTCTCGAAAGTTGGAGCTGTAATTGAAGAATTGGGCTTTACTTACATGGGCCCGGTAGACGGACACAATTTGCAAGAGTTAATTACTACTTTCAAACACGCTCATACTATTCAAGGCCCGGTGTTAGTTCACGTTGTGACGGTGAAGGGCAAAGGATACGCGATCGCCGAAAAAGACCAAGTAGGATATCACGCCCAAAATCCCTTTAACCTCGCCACCGGCAAAGGCATTCCCTCCACCAAACCCAAACCTCCCGCCTACGCGAAAGTCTTTGCCCACGCCCTAGTCAAGCTAGCAGAAGATAATCCGAAAATTGTCGGCATTACTGCTGCAATGGCAACCGGCACAGGCTTAGACAAACTTCAGGAAAAACTGCCGAAACAGTACATCGATGTTGGCATTGCCGAACAGCACGCGGTGACTTTATCGGCTGGTTTAGCCTGCGAAGGAATGCGCCCGGTTGTAGCAATTTACTCGACATTTTTGCAGCGTGCCTACGACCAAATAATTCACGATGTCTGCATCCAAAATTTGCCTGTTTTCTTCTGTTTGGATCGCGCGGGAATTGTCGGCGCTGACGGCCCAACTCACCAAGGAATGTACGATATTTCTTACTTGCGCTGTTTGCCAAACATGACAATTATGGCTCCCAAAGACGAGGCAGAATTGCAGCGGATGGTAGTCACGGGAATCAACCACACCAGCGGCCCGATCGCGATGCGTTACCCGCGCGGCAACGGTTACGGCGTACCTCTGATGGAAGAAGGTTGGGAAGAATTGCCGATCGGCAAAGCTGAAATTCTCCGCAACGGCGACGACGTGCTGATATTAGGTTACGGTTCGATGGTTTATCCGGCAATGCAAACCGCCGAAATGTTGAGCGAACACGGCATCGAAGCAACAGTCATCAACGCGCGTTTTGTCAAGCCTTTGGATACAGAATTAATCTTGCCTTTAGCACAGCGAATCGGCAAAGTTGTCACAATGGAAGAAGGTTGTTTGATGGGCGGTTTCGGTTCAGCAGTAGCCGAAGCTTTGCTAGACAATAATGTTCTTGTTCCAGTGATGCGCTTGGGTGTACCTGATACATTGGTAGACCACGCTACACCGGATCAGTCGATGGCAACTTTGGGTTTAAATCCGTCGCAAATGTGCGATCGAATATTGGCAACATTCAGCCGCAAAGAGTCTCCGGTTAGCGTCTAATTTCACTCGTTACCAGGCTCTGCCTGGTAACGCAGATCCGGAGGCTCTGCCTCCAATTTTCCTACTTCCAAAACGAGGCAGAGCAAGAGTGACATTGGTTCCCAGGCAGAGCCTAGGAAGCAGTTAACCAGTTATGATATGATTGAATAAACATTTCACAACAAGGGAGAATCAATAATGACTTATCTCAACCCAACTCGCACAGTACGTCGGGGAAGAGTGTTCCCAGAAATTCAATGGTCAGAAGAGAAAAAAGCCCAGTGGCGCGCTGAAAGAGAAGCATTTCGCAAGCGTTGCAAAGTAATTTTCGATCGCCTCAAACCAGAATTAATTAAAACCCACTACAACTGGTACATGGCGGTTGAACCCGACAGCGAGGAATATTTTATCGACAAGGATGATATGGTGGCTACCAAAATGTGCCGCCAGAAACACCCAAATGCTATCCCCTACCTTTTCCAGATCAACCATACAGGGGCGTGCGGCACGATATGATTGAGGGAAGATTTGGTGATAAGGACGAACTATTTTTTGAAGTTGACTTGATTGCTGATAACGGCTTAGAATTACCTGTTGATGCTCTGCT
>NZ_JBARVX010000445.1:0-6553 GCF_049646505.1 Microcoleus sp. | reverse complement strand
GTGTAGGCTTCTAGGAATTCTGTTTCAAAGGCTAGTTCGGCGTTGATTTGTCCTGTGGCAATTTCTAATTTCCAGTCGCCTCCGAGTGCTGCGCTTCCTGTGAGGTTTTGGGATGCTGCAATATTTGCTCCGGTGAATTCGCTAATTTTTTGTATAAATTTAATGCCGGATTTGCCTGCGGCTATGTTGCAGCCGTAAAGTAAAATGCTGGCGGATTTGCTGAGGGCTTTTCCCCACTGCTGCAATTGGTGGCTGTGGGTTTCTAGGTTGTCAAGATTAAGTTCTGTGGAACCAATTTCTACTGCTGCTTCTCGGCCGTGAGATAGTATGTGCAGGCTGTTGATATTGTGGCGCTGACCCAAAATTTCGGTGATTTGGTCGATCGCCCCTCTAGTTTCACTGAGTATAAATACTTCCGTTCCTGCTTTGACCCCACCGATCAATTGCTCGTAATTTTCTACTCTGGAGTCAACCACCACTAGAGATTTTTTGGCTTCAGGCTGTGCTTGAGAGCTGGCTCCTGCAAAAAAAAAGTTGTTTTTAGTGGCCATGTTTTTAGATTTAGGTATTTTTACGGCTGACAAATAGGACATTTTGGGGAGCGTTTTTATCATTCGCTGATTTACTTGTCAGTTCTAACCTACCCTTTGGGAAAAAGTTGATAAACAACAAAATATAAATTTTTAATAAGTTTTTTTTTATATAAAAATGTATACTTACGTGTGTTTTTTTTTACTTTACATTTTTGGATAAAATGGGATGGAAATTCTGTACCCTAAGTGGCTACTCAGCGCAAAGCTTTGATATGCAAAGCTTTTCAGACTTTGAATTCAAAAGCTAAGTCTTGTTTTTTTTGAAAATACACTATGCCAGAACCTTGAGAGCGCGATCGCCCGCCATCCAAAATCCGGCTTGAATACCCCTTTTATTCTTTGGTTTTTCTGGACTCAGACGGCAGTTTATGTAATATTGGTTTCAACCGCCAAGTTTTATAAAGGAGGTTCTCCACCCGGATTTAGTATTACTTACGCATTGCTGAAAAAAAGCAGCGATCCAAGTAACGTGACTGTAACCAGTACGGTTGTAAGTGTTACTTTTTACTGAATATTTACCGTAATTACACTGAAAAATCAGTTTTTGAGAATTGGAAAATTTTTAATTTTAAATTTGATTTACTACTATTGCCCCTTGATATTGCTACAAAATTAAATGAGAAAAGCGATATCAAAAAAAAATCAGAACGACCACTAAAACATACAAAAATTAACATTGTGCAATAGAAATTACGAAAAGTCAGACTTAACAATTTACACTAATCCTCAGTTTTGCTTGAATGCCCAATCGCACTCAAACAAAAAATGCTTTTTGCAAAGCCGGAGATGTTCCCAGATTATTTCTGTCAAAAATTATTTTAAACCCCTACGAGATAAATGTTGCGTGCAGCGCGCGCCCGACGGGGATCGTGCGCGCTGCACGCCCTACTAAATGCAACCGCCAATCCGGCACTTGTTAAACGTTAATATCGAGTTCGCGCACCAAAAAAGCCCATTCATCTGCCAATTCTTCAATGACTTTAGCAGTAGGTTTGCCGCCCCCGTGACCCGCTTTGGTTTCGATCCTAATTAACACCGGCTTTTCTCCCCCTTGGGTTTCTTGCAAAGCCGAAGCAAACTTGAAACTGTGGGCGGGAACTACTCTGTCGTCGCGATCGGCAGTTGTAATCATTGTCGCCGGATAAGCCGTTCCCGGTTTGAGGTTGTGCAGGGGAGAATAGCCGTAAATTGTCGGAAATTCCTCGGCATTTTCCGGCGAACCGTATTCCGAAGTCCAGGCCCAACCAATGGTAAATTTGTGGAAGCGCAACATATCCATAACGCCGACTGCGGGCAATGCTGCACCGAACAATTCCGGCCGCTGAGTCATGCAAGCTCCCACTAACAAACCGCCGTTGCTGCCGCCTGCGATCGCCAATTTAGCCGGTTTGGTATACTTGTTTTCGATCAACCATTCAGCCGCGCCGATAAAGTCGTCAAACACGTTTTGCTTGTTCAACTTTGTCCCTGCTTGGTGCCAGGATTCGCCGTACTCGCCGCCTCCCCGCAAACAGGCTGTTGCGTAAACTCCGCCCATCTCCAACCAAACAATCCTGCTAACAGAAAAACTCGGAGTCAGCGAGACGCTAAAACCGCCGTAACCGTACAGGTATGTCGGGTTGTTGCCATCTAATTGCAAGCCTTTTTTGTGGGTGATAAACATGGGTACGCGAGTACCGTCTTTGCTCGGATAAAATACTTGTTTTGTCTCATAACCTTCGGGATTGAAATCTACCTTTGGCTGCCGATAAATTGTGCTTTCATCTGTCACCATATTGTAACGGTAAATCGTGTTGGGCGCTGTGAAACTGGTGTAAGCATAAAAGGTTTCGGTATCGTGCCGCTTGCCGCCAAATCCTCCCGCCGAACCGATTCCGGGTAAGGCGATTTCTCGCACGAAACAGCCTTCTAAGGTGAAGATTTTAATCTGGGTGTAGGCATCTTTTAGGTAGGAAGCGACAAATTGATTGTTGAGGATGCCAATGCCTCCGAGGGTTTCGGCTGCTTCGGGAATGATTTCTGCGAATTTCCCCTGAATCCCCCCCTTAGTAAGGGGGGGCGACGGGGGGGTTTCACTGCCCGCGAGGGATGATGGTGGTGGGTTGCTAATGTCGATCGCAATTACGCGGCCTAGCGGTGCATTTAAATCTGTTTGAAACCAGAAAAGAGAGCCGTCATTATCGATGAAACTGTACTCGGCCTCAAATTCATTAATTAGTTCAACAACCCTTGATTCCGGTGCTGTTAAATCTTTGTAAAAAATCAAGTTTTTGGTTTCAGTTCCCTGCCAAACTGATACAATTAGATATTTGCCATCTTCTGTGACACCGCCACTAAATCCCCACTCTTTTTGGTCTTGTCTTTCGTAGATCAATATGTCTTCAGATTGGGAAGTGCCAAGCTTGTGATAAAACAGTTTTTGGTAATAGTTAACGTCTTCGTGTTTGGTTTGTTCGTTTGGTTCGTCGTAGCGGCTGTAAAAAAAGCCTTTACCGTCATGAGTCCAGGATGCTCCTGAGAATTTAATCCACTTTAAATGGTCTGATAAATCTTCACCTGTTTCCACATCGCGAACTTTCCATTCTTGCCAATCGGAGCCGGAAGTTGACAAACCGTAGGCCATTAGTTTGCCGTCTTCGCTGATAGATACGCCGCCGAGAGCAACGGTTCCGTCTTCCGAGAGAGTGTTGGGGTCAATTAATACTTTAGGTTCGCCGTCGAGGGATGGTAAAGTATAAAGTACCGATTGATTTTGCAGGCCGTCATTTTTGTAGTAGAAATAGCGATCGCCCTCTTTGAAAGGTATGCCGTATTTCTCGTAATCCCAAAGCTGAGTCAGCCGCTGTTTGATTTTTTCCCGCGCCGGGATTTGGCTGAGGTAGCCGAAGGTAACTGCGTTTTGGGCTTCCACCCAGGCTTGGGTTTCCTCTGATTCGGGATTTTCCAGCCACCTGTAAGGATCGGGTACTTTGACGCCGTGGTAGTCGTCTGTTTGGTCGGTTTTGCGGGTTGTGGGGTAGGTCAAAGGGCGATCGAATTTAGTCATATTTTTTCACTCTCAGTAACTTTGTTTAGTTTAACCTTTTTTGCAAATTTGCGATTGCGAACCTGAATAAAGCAATCGCACTTCCTTCTCTCCCATCTTCCTTTGTGTCCTTTGCGTCTTCGCGGTTCGTTTCTCTAACATTTCAACTCAAAAATTGCCCATTTTCACTAATCCAATTCCCTCCTTCCTTCCAAAGCACGAGCCAAAGTTACCTCATCAGCATATTCCAAATCTCCCCCCATCGGCAAACCAAAAGCAATGCGAGTCACTCTGGTAAAAGGTTTTAATAAGTGACCGATATAAAGAGTAGTAGTTTCGCCTTCCACGCTAGGACTAATCGCAATAATTACTTCACTAATCTTTTGCTGGCTGACGCGGCGGACTAACGGTTGAATGTTCAATTGTTCCGGCCCAATTCCGTCCATCGGCGAGATGACGCCGCCGACAACGTGATATTTACCGATGTATTCCCGCGTTTTTTCTAGGGCGATTACGTCGCGGGATTCTGATACTACACAAATGGTAGAACTGTCGCGGTTTGTATTGCGGCAAATTTCGCAAACAGGTTCAGCGGATAAGTGAAAACATACTTTGCAGAAACCAACTTGTTTTTTGGCATCAATTAAAGATTGAGCTAGGGCTCGCACGTCTTCTTCGGGTCGTTTTAAAATATGCAAAGCGAGTCGCTGTGCTGTTTTTGGCCCGACTCCTGGTAAGCGCTGCAATTGTTCGATTAAACGAGCTAAAGGTCGAGTGTACATTAAAAATTGGCGGTAATTGGTAATATCATTTCTGGTTGATTGGCGATCGTATAATTTGCGCGATGTAGCGGCGGGTTTTACCAACCATCTATGTTTAAAACTAAGTATATCATAAACCCGCCCCGCCCATACACTGATGAGTATTGACTAATTTACCCTCCACTAATTTTAGCTTTGTAGCCTAACTTTGTGATAATTTCTAGCAGTTTTTGCTTGTGTTCGCCTTGAATTTCGATTTCATTTTCCTTGACTGTTCCGCCAGTACCGCATTGGGCTTTTAGCTGCTTTGTCAAAGCTGCTAATGTTTCGGGTTTTCCCTGGAATCCGCTGATGACTGTAACTGTTTTACCGCCGCGTCCTTTTCGGGATGCTTCGATTTTGAGGTTTTGTTGATTTGGGGGAATTTCTTGTATTCCTCGTTGAAGGGCCGCGGAGTTGTCAATATTGCCAAATTCGGAGTAAACAATTCGTTTTCCTGATTGGTTATTGGTATCGGAGTTTTTGGGTTTTGATGTACTCATAGTAGTTTGGTGTTTGGAGTTAGGATGGGTAGCCGATGAGTTCGGCATTTCGGCAGGGAATTCATTCCCTGCCTCATAGCTAAAGTCCTCTGAAGAGGACTGTAGAATGTGTTTGAGAATGGTTGATTTAGATGAGTTTTCAGGGAATATAATCTCTGAGATTTGCTGTTGGTTGTACATAAATTGTACTTGATATTAGCAGTCAGTTAAAACTGACTTTAGCTCTCTCGACAGGGAATTCATTCCCTGGCGGGCTATCAGGACGATCGTACATTCCCCGGTTTCAATTGAATTATATCGTTTACGGTTGTTTCTGGAGGAGTGAACCGCTGAGGGCGTCCAGGAAGAGAAGAGGGAGATGGATAATTCTGTTGAAGCGCGGGTTTGAGATGGGTGGGGAATTTAATTTTAGTTGGTTAAGTGCGATCGGGCGCAAGCAAAGAACCCCGACAACTTCTGCGAAGTCGGGGTTCTAATCAATTAGTTTCACCAGTAAGTGGGGATAAACCCGATACCTTCATAGAAACGTTGGCACTGATTGAAGCGTTTCTATATATCGAGGGAATAAAACCCGATTAGGAGCAAACAATGCCAGACCACTCTTGATGTCCGCGACCTGGTTGACACTGAAATTGCCGTCCGACCCAAATAATTTCCCATTGATTTTGGTCGCGTTTTAATTCAACGCGGTGTCGTAGTGCACGGGCTGAATCGTCAGCTAAACCTATTCGGGTGTATAAAATTACAGATGTTCCTTCTCGGGAATATGTAATTGAAATCTCTTCATAATTTCTCCCTTCTTCATCTTCTAACCTCCTAAACAATTGTGCCGCTACGGCTTTTGGATTAGTCGCTGTAATGCCTTCAAAAGAGATGAATTCTTGTACGTTAACTACCTGAAAATTAAAACGTGGATTGTTCGCTGCATTTAGTTTAGCCCAAGTTTTATCGCCGACAATGCCGTCGGGAACCAGTTGTTGGGACTTTTGGAAATTGATGACAGCTTGCTTAGTTTTTCGCCCAAAAATACCATCAATGATACCTGGATCAAAATTTAAATCTTTCAAAGCTTCTTGTAGCTTGGTGACTTCGGTGCCTTGTGAGCCTTCTTGAAGCAGAATAGAAATAGAGTTCATGATTTGTCCTTGCTTAGTTGTATGTTGTATTTCATGTTTGAGATAAACATACACTTAACTTCACTGCTGAATATATTCACTCCTGAATATACCCATTCCGTATAAACACGTATAAAGCATAAATTTTCTTCAAATACTCAATTTTGGAGATGATCGAAAACGACCGAATCGACCTTTCAGCGATTTGCACACCCGATCGCCCACAGCCCCATCGACTAGATATAATAAAATCTGTCCCATTATCCCCACAAAATCCAATGACTGTCACCCCCCTGCGTCTCACTCCCGAAACAGCGGCCCAACGCCCCGACTCCCTCGGCAGATTTGGTAAATTCGGCGGCAAATACGTGCCCGAAACTCTGATGCCGACTTTGTTTGAGCTCGAAGCGGCTTTTCACAAATACCGCAGCGAAGCGGAATTTCAACAGCAACTTCAACAATTGCTCAAAGATTATGTCGGCCGCCCCAGCCCTTTGTATTTTGCCGAACGCCTCAC
>NZ_JBARVX010000444.1:0-2092 GCF_049646505.1 Microcoleus sp. | reverse complement strand
GGACATAGGGCATAGGGCTATCCTCACTTTTTTGAGAAAGGTTATATAGCGAACCTAAATCAGTTTGGCAAAAGCATCGTACTTTTTCAAATTAGGAGAATTAAAAAGTTGATATTTGAAGAAAATCTCCACCAATCGTTTAACTGAAGCAAAACTCTTACAGCGGTAGTGGAAACGCCTAATAAAGTTTTTAACTTGTAGCCAAATTCCCTCAACGGGATTTTCTTCGGGGGCATAAGTCGGAAGACGTTCGCAAATTATTGACCAATCTTTTCGTTCTTTTCCATCATGAAAGTAATGCCAATAATTTTTTCATTTCTTCTCCTCTATGATAGCTGGCACCGTCCCAAATCAACAGGACTTTCTGCTCAAAATTCGGCTGAGAATGAAGAGCTTGAATTTCTGATAAAAATTTCACGGTGTTTTCACCATTTCCCGCTTTATAAGGACTAGCAATAAACTGATTAGTTAATAAATTTAAAGCTCCATAATAAGTTTGACGGTCTTTTTCGTTATTTATAGCTATAAATTCTCTGTTTTTTGAGTCACCCCATAGATAACTACAAACATCATCACCCTGGACATGACATTCGTCTAAAGCATAGACTGCAAGGATTCCAGCTTCTATTTCCGGCTTGAGTTCTTCTAAAATTTCTACAATCTCTTGTGTTCTTTTTTTGATAGCTTCTGGGTTTTTTCGAAAATTTTGTTTGTTAGCTTTTTGCCAAGTTAATTGACTATTTTTTAAGATTTTATAGTAACTTTGTGGGGATTTAAAGACTAAATCATAAGTTTCCATAATATGTCGTTGAAGCTCAGAAATGTTGCGGTTTTCTGGTTTTTCAAATAGCCAGACTTTCAGGTCAGCCTTTTGAACTTCAGTTAAATAACTTACAGAGCCTTTATATTTGAGTTTTAGCCCCGAAACTCCTCGGGCTTTGTATTCTTTTTTAGCCCGAGCAATCGAACTATAAGAAATCTGTAATCTTTGGCTAATTGCTCGATAAGAAAAACCTTGTATTGTTAATTTGACCGCTTCACCCTTTTTCCACTCTCTAACATTGTTCGTGCTGTTAATGAACTCTGTTAATTCATTTAAATCCGTTGATATGCTATCTGATTGAGCGCTATTTTCCATGATTTTCACCTTGTTTGTACATAAACTTTGATTTTATGTCATCGGACTCCTATTGTCAAACTAATTTAGGCTTGCTATAACAAATAACAAATAACAAATAACTATAGCCTTTCTCAGAAAGATGAGGTGCTCTCGCGGGCCTAAAAGCATCGGGCCTAAAAGCATCGGGCCTAAAAGCATCGGGCATCGGGCCTAAAAGCATACCTCACCTTTGTGAGAACCGCTATAATAACAACCAACCAATCACCAACAACCAATAACCAATAACCACTAACCACTAACCAACAACCAACAACCAATTTTTTAAGTATTGATAGGTAAGCGGATGGTAAAAGTAGAACCAACGCCGACTTGACTGTCCGAGAAGCATTCAAAGGTAATTAGGAATGGGGAATGGTAATTGGAAATTTAAATATTTGTAGGGGCGGGTTCACCAAAATTTAGGTTCTTCCTTACTTGGTATGCTAAACTAACAATTAAAATGCCCAGGACAGCAAACATCTATTTTTGTAGTTTTCAAAATTCCTAAAGCCATAAGCAGAACGTTTGATTAACTTAAGCTTGTTGTTAATACCTTCAACAATACCACTTGTTGTCCTATTATCAAAGTAAGCAATTATCTCGTCAAACCAATTAGTAATAGTCTTCACAGTATCTGGAAAATATTGTTTGGCTCTTTTTTGCCAGAGCCCAATTCTCAACAATCCCCTCAACCAATTGGTTTTTTCCTTTCAAATATTTGTCGAGGTTTTTCTTTTAATTTATGCCTTTATGCCAGATGAAGAAACTGTTTTTTAACATCCATTAGTTTGATATTTTGCTCTTCCTTTAAATTATATTCATTTTTTAATAATAAATATTTAGTGTCGTTTATTACCTTTGATATTTCTTGAAATTATACTGCTTTTTTGGACAGTTTTGATTTTTCCCTTAAATCTATTACTTGCGTTATTT
>NZ_JBARVX010000443.1:0-4392 GCF_049646505.1 Microcoleus sp. | reverse complement strand
ACTACCATCATTTTGACGACGCGGATGTAGTAGTAAATCGAAATTACGCTGGTAATTAATCCCAGGATAACTAAGCCGTAAAGTCCAGCTTGCCAGCCTGCCCAGAACAGATAGATTTTGCCGAAGAAGCCAGCTAGGGGCGGAATTCCGCCGAGAGAAAGCAGGCAAATACTTAATGCTAAAGTTAGCAGCGGGTCTTTTTGGTACAAGCCGGAGTATTCGCTGATTTGGTCGGTTCCTGTCCGCAGGGAGAAGAGGATGATGCAGGCGAATGCGCCTAGGTTCATAAACAGGTAAATCAACAGATAAAATATCATGCTGGAGTAACCGGCTTCGGTTCCTGCAATCAAACCAATCATTACAAAACCGGCTTGGGCGATCGACGAATAAGCCAAAAGCCGCTTCATGCTAGTCTGGGCGAGGGCAACTACATTGCCCAACACCATGCTGAGTATGGCTAAGGCTGTGAATATGAATTGCCACTGGGCAGTAAGTGCGGGGAAAGCTGTTGTTAACAAGCGGATTGCTAGGGCAAAACCGGCGGCTTTGGAACCGACAGAAAGGAAGGCGACAACTGGTGTGGGCGAACCTTCGTAAACGTCGGGCGTCCATTGGTGAAAGGGAACTGCGGAGATTTTGAAGGCGATTCCGGCGATCGCAAAAACCAAAGCAATTACCAAACCGAGAGATTGACCGTCATTAACAGTAGAAAGGTTGGCTGCGATCGCGCTTAGCGTAGTTTGGCCGCCAGACAACCCGTACAGCAGCGAAATACCGTAGAGAAACACCGCCGAAGAAGATGCACCAATTAACAAATATTTCAAAGCAGCTTCATTGGAACGCGGGTCGCGTTTTGTGTAACCCGTCAACAAATAAGACGAGATACTCAGAGTTTCCAACGAAATAAAAATCATCACCAATTCATTAGCGCCGGAAAGGAACATTCCCCCCAAAGTAGCGCTGAGCAAAATGCAGATAAATTCCGCTAAAGCAGTACCCGTTTGCAGTACGTAGCGGACGGATATCAAAATAGTGACAGCCGTCGTCAAAGCGATAATTCCGCGAAACACCAAACTCAAGGCATCGCTGTTAAAACCGCCCAGAAACGAGATGGTATTAACGTTATCCCACTGCAAAGACAAAGCAGCCACGGCGGCCAGCAAGCCGGCAACAGCAACGTAGGGAGTCCAACTAGAGGAACTGCGGCCTACGATTAAATCGCCTACGAGAACCACCAAGAGGGTGACGATGACAATTCCCTCCGGCAAGATAGTTCCAGCATTTAGCTGGGCGGCAAGAGTAGCAAAATCCATATTTTCAGACAAGTTGGGTAGTACAAGGCCGAAACGGCTGTAATGGGCAGCGAATTCGTAAAAATTCTTTACCAAACACCGATTGTAGCGGATTACAGCTTTGCCAGCTTAGTTGGGCGGGTGTTTGTTGCTGTTGAGTCGGCGGGGAATCTGCTGCAAAAGCGATCGCACTGCGGAAAAATCGCCATTGGGGCCGATCGGGCAATTTTTTTTCCTTCACCAAAAAGCTGGGTTGAAGCCCCGTCCTTCTAGGATGGCTTTAATTGCAGAATTTATTCTTTAGTTTCCCGTATTGTTTGATCCGTTGTGGTTTATTCTAGTAGATTGCTGTAGAATTAGATTGCAAGTAAAACAAGCATCTACGTGTTGAAACACTCTCTTTATCGGAGAAATCCCGGAACAGTGAGCCACTGCACTCGTTAATGAGTAGTAAGCCTGTATAACTGACAAATAACGGCAGAGTGTGAAGCGTACCTAACTGGCGCAAGTGATGAACTATGAAAGCAAACATAATTTAAAAGTAGGCGTAATTGCAGCACCTTTTGGGTAGTTGTTTTGAGCGCGTAGAGGTATTTTGACAATGCCTTTGAGAGTTCTAGGATTCATTCAAGAATCCCCGCACCTTGATAGTCGGGGAGTGTCAACCCTTGACACTGACGCAACGTGAGGCTTTTAGGATTGATTGATTCGCGCTCGACTCTGAATAGAAAGCAGCTAATACCAATTTCATAAAGTAGCGCTAGATATTACCCCCCCAACCCCCCGCGATTTCGGGGGGGCTAAGACTTCATCCATAGCACATCTTTAGAAAAATGGTATAACTGTCTTTACCGCGATGCGATCGCCCTTTGATTCTCCCAATCTGCTCGGTTGAGGCGGTAAACAAAGCAGTCATCGTCGCCAAACCGTCGCGGTTCCACAAATTGGAAACCAAAACGTTCGTAGAAACGGTGGGCGCGGGTATTGTTCGCAAGCGGATCGATCAGTACAGCCGTCACAGCAGAGTCGGCGAAACATTGATTAAGTGCAAGCTGCATCATTTGTGTGCCGTAGCCTTTGCTCAATTCTTTCTCCTCTCCGATCCAGATATCAATGGCGCGGAGATTCGCAGCAACATCATCACCCCAATAGTGACTCTCCTCAAGTGCCGGATCGATAATCTGGATAAATCCGATCGGGCGATTGTCGATTTGAGCAATCAATTGTTCTCTCCAGTCGGGAGTGCGATCGAGTTCTATCTCCCAACCCCAATCATCGTTAGTTTTTGCGTCAATTATGTGAGGTTGCTCGTCCCAGCGTCGCAGTAAATTTAAATCTGCGGGGGTAGCAGGGCGTAAATTTATCATGGCTTGTTTGCATCTAAAACTTGTTGCAGCTTTGCTGTCGCGCACAAACGATCGCCTCTTTGGCAGACATCTGCAGTTTTGCGAAATAGGCGATCGCTAAATCACGGAAACCACTGGATAATTATAACTTTCTTTCACCACTAATATCGTTTTCGGTTGCATCGGAATGATTTAACCACAGAGAACACAGAGAACACAGAGAGGTCGGAGAGAAATGAATAATTCCGTTAGCATCGGAATTGATATAAACCGTCCTTCCATCCAATAGCCAATAGAAAGCTGATTGCTCTTCGTGTCAATTATTTGACCGTCTATTTTAATGTTGCATCTGTGTGTATCTGCCTCACATCTGCGGTTGAATTATCAATCGAAAATTTACGCAAATTTGTAAGGCGTTCCCAAAATCGGATCAAAAATTAGTCCCACAATATCTGATGTTAGCTGGCGATCGCCAATCGGTCAAATAGTCGATCGCGCTTCTAGTCTTTTTGCAGGGAAACCATCAAATCTATCCCAATCTAAAATCTCAAACTTAAAATCTAAAATTGAGGAACCATCCGCCCGCATCCAACAGTCTCAGCATCCAGTTACCTGCAATTCTGCTACAGTCAGTCATGACATCCCCGTGCATCTTCCAGAGACAAGGGTTCCCAGCCTCAGCGCCGACAGCAGTAAAATCCCATCAGCTTGTCACCTGCAACCCGATCGGCAATAACTTAAAAATTAAGGTAGTTTGAAAATAACCCCCTAAAGTACCCATAAGCCTTGACATCCGACCTACACTCTGTAAATTAGACACTCTAACTGCGCCGCCATCCATATATAAAAAGATGCCATGTCAACTTTAGTCATCGTCGAATCCCCCACCAAAGCCCGTACCATTCGCAACTTCCTGCCCTCCACCTACCGTGTAGAGGCATCAATGGGCCACGTCCGCGACCTCCCATCCTCCGCCGAAGAAATACCAGAAGCCGTTAAAGGAGAAAAATGGGCGCAACTAGGCGTCAACGTGGAAGCAGACTTTGAACCGCTTTACGTCATCCCGAAAGATAAAAAGAAAATTGTTAAAGAACTCAAAGACGCCCTCAAAGACGCAACAGAACTGATTCTAGCCACAGACGAAGACCGAGAAGGCGAAAGCATTTCCTGGCATTTGCTGCAAATCCTCAAACCCAAAGTTCCCATCAAGCGGATGGTATTTCACGAAATCACCCGCGAAGCCATCCGGGATGCTTTGACTCACTGCCGCGATATCGACAACCGAGTTGTACAAGCCCAGGAAACTCGCCGAATTCTCGATCGACTCGTCGGCTACACACTCTCTCCGCTACTGTGGAAAAAAATCGCCTGGGGTTTGTCAGCAGGGCGAGTCCAGTCAGTCGCAGTCAGGCTGTTGGTACGCCGGGAACGGGAACGCCGCGCCTTCCGCCAAGGCAGCTACTGGGATTTGAAAGCCCTTTTGGAAAAGGGCAAAATTTCCTTCGATGCCAAACTCGCGACAGTCGGGAACGTGAAAGTTGCCAACGGCAGCGATTTTGATGAAAATACCGGACAAATTATCGCAGGCCGCCGCGTACTTTTGCTCAACGAAGACCAAGCCAGGGCTTTACTCTCGCGCATTCAAAACAAACCCTGGACTGTTAGCAATATCGAAGAACGGCCAGTAACCCGCAAACCCTCGCCGCCGTTTACGACCTCGACTTTGCAGCAGGAGGCTAACCGCAAGCTGAGGC
>NZ_JBARVX010000442.1:0-7210 GCF_049646505.1 Microcoleus sp. | reverse complement strand
GCGATCGCCTCTACCGCTTGAAGGGGTAGTTCGCCGAATTTCCCTCGTTGGAGTAGAGCCAACATTCTATCAGCGGCAACAAGGGGAATCCGCAGGTCATGGGTGAGACGAGACACAAAATCCTCTCGCGCCTTTGTCACTTCCTGCATCGCATCTATACTGTGTTTGAGCCGGAGGAGGCTGCGGACACGAGCCAGCAACTCATTTACCTGGATGGGCTTGCAAACGAAATCGTCCGCGCCCAAGTCGAGTCCATCTGCTATGGTCATTGAGTTATCATCCGCAATTAACAAGATGGGGATAAAGGGAAGTTGAGAATTTGAGCGAATTCTGTAAGTCACTTCGTAACCGTCTACTTCTGGCATCATTACATCCAACAGAAGTAAATCTGGTGGCGACTCCTCTACTAGAGCTAAAGCATCAAGTCCGGTGGAACTCGTGCTGACGCAGTAGCCTTCTTCTGAGAGGATAGCCTGCATGATAAATAAGTTGTCAGTTGTATCGTCAACCGCCAAGATTTTACTGGGTTTATCTCTCATTGTCCTGGCTTTTTCTCCCGCCTCCATCCAAAACTTACGAACGAGTCCATATCTTCTGAATCAGCCTTTTGGCGGATAAAACTTAAAAACTGTTGATAATCTTGAAGCCGCTGGGATTCTTCCAACTTTCGCTGCTTTCTGATTCGCAGCAAGTAGTCTTTGAGGCGAACGTACCGCCATCCAACTTGAAATCCCAGTTCGTATATTTGAGTTGCTTTCGGATTCGCGTAAGCGAAGCTAGCCGAAGGCATCGCGTTGAGTAAGGTTTGTGCGACGCTTGGCGAGTCGAAGTCAGAAATTGTTCTCCTGCTTTGTTTTCCATCCCTGCAACCTTTCCAAAACTCTTGACTGCTAGTTGAAGTGTGGATGGAAATTTTGTACTCTTGCAGCGTCGTCGATTCAAGCCAATCTAAGTCTTGTTTTCTGTCGTTTGAGAGCGAATCGTTTGGCTGATACTTATTCCAGGCGCGAGCAAAAGCATTTAGCTGCTTTTGAAAATCTGCCAAAAAATAATCTGACAGGGTTTGATAGTTGGCCGGCGGTGAATGTCGGATGCGGTTTGAAAGAGTGTTAGTTTCTGGCATAACTGTCAACCTTCGCAAAACTTGGTTTGAGTTGGCGTTTTTCTGTTTCATGTCTAGGTCTCCAACCTATCAACTGCCAAGCTTGAGTGAGTTCTATCTAAAAGCTGATTTCTGATTCGCTGCCGCAAAGCTAATTTCTCATTCACTGCCAGTGTTGGTTAGAATGGTTGTTAGCGCGACTTTTCTTTTTACAGGAATAGTTGTTCCGTCTCGCGCGCGATCGCCTGTATCAGACCGATCGCCAAAAAAGAATGTCCTCTCGCTTGACAGAGCATCCTTTACAAAAATTTAAACTTTGCCTCCCAACAGCAAGCGTAGAAATAATATCAAGCCCTGTACGCAGCGCCATCGCGCGTTAAGCCAGAAACAAACCAAAATAACAATCGGTTTCTTAGGAGTCCGGTTGGTACAATGAGTTGTACGAAAAATGCTTCTCAGTCTTACAAAACAAACGCAGAAGACATCCGAAGACCGAAGTATGAAGGCAGAAGCTAGAAGCCGGATATTTAATTCATCATAAGTGTCTTCTCACTTCGGCCTTTGAATGGCTACAACCATCACCTTCAATGACTAAAATTATTGTCTAGACTCCGGTTGTAGCGCTTGGGTGGATGCGCGGCGAGCGCCCTTACTTTTTCTAATCTGCTAAGAGAGATTCTAGCTCTGTTAGGATTTTTTGGAGGCGCTTCTGCTTCTTTGGATCGCTCCAAGCTTGGGACTTGTTCGCTTTTGTTAAAGCTCCCTTTATTTGGGTTTTCAGATTTTCTTCCGGTTCTTCTCCCGAAGTACCTGCCTTTAAATCCGCGATGCGTTCTTTAATCTGAGTTAAAGATAGACCTTCAGCGATCGCGGCTTCGAGAAGCGACTTTCTTGCCTGCTCGTCTTTAACTTTGGCGATCGCTAGCGCCTTGGTGTACTCGATCTGACCCCGGCGCAGGGCTTCTTGGATGTCGGACGGCAGCTTCAACAGTCCCAGTCTGTTGCTGACGAAAGACTCCCATGACATCCGCCCCAATTCGCTAAAAACCTTGACGACTATTTGCATTTCATGATGAATGATAACGTTATCATTCATCCTCTGTACGTCATTTTGCATCCGGTAGAGCAGCCGCACCACCTCTTCTCGATCGTATTCAAGATGATGGGAGAGCAGTTGCAAGATACCCTCCGTTTCTTCGACTGGGTTGAGGTCTTCCCGCTGGAGGTTCTCAACTAATGCGACGCGCAGAGCTTGCTGTTGGGTCAAGTCCCGAACGATCGCAGGGACTTCTGTCAATCCTAATTCTCTAGCAGCTCTATACCGCCTTTCGCCAGCTACTAGCTCGTATTTATCGTCTCCCAAAGGACGAACTAATAGAGGTTGGAGAATTCCATCAGTTTTTACTGACTCAACCAAAGCCTGCATAGCTTGGGAGTCGAAGTATCGGCGCGGTTGAGAGGATGGAAGCTTTATAGACTCAATCGAGAGCAGTTTTTCTGCCGTTGGTTCTACCACTTCATCATCTCCAAATAAAACGCTCAAATTTGCCTTACCTTTATAGGGCTGGTCATTCTTACTTGACATTGAGTTTCTCCATCTTGGCTGCTAGCTGGTCTAATATTTTGACGACGGGATTTTTAGGTTCGTAAACAGCAAGCGGGACTTGTTTCTCGGAAGCATCCGCGAAAGCAGTTATGCGCGGGATGGGAGTGTAAACGGGGCCGAAGGTCGTAAACTGCTCGCTCATAGCCTTGAGAGTCCGCTTGTCCTGAGAGTTGGCAGCAGCATAGCGGGAGGGAACAAAACCAGCTATCTGCAAAGAGCGGTTTCCTTTCTTTCTGATTCTCGCTACTGTTTGCAACAGGAGGTTGGTGCCCTCAAAGGCTTTGTAGTGAGTCTCAACGGGGACTAAGACATGAGTAGCGGCGACCAGGCTGATGTAGCTGAGCAGCCCTAAACTGGGAGGACAATCTATGAGAATGAAGTCGTAGTTGTCTTGAATTGGGGCGATCGCATCTTTGAGGCGAACTTCCCGAAAATCCATGTTAACCAGTTGAATTTCCGCGGCGCTGAGGTTGATGTTGGTGGGAGCCAAATCCATACCGTGAATGCCCGTGTGGATGGGCATAGGCTCCTCATTGACAATGGCATCAAACACAGTTTTATCCAAATTCTGAGAGTCAACCCCCATGAAGAGCGTCAGAGAACCTTGAGGATCGATATCGATGAGAAGAACCTTGCGGCCTCGCTTATAGAGGTGGTAGCCGAGATTGAGTGCGATCGTGGTTTTCCCCACACCGCCGGCTTGGTTGAACAGCGAGATTATCTTTGTCATGATTTGCCCTCCTGTAGCGTGCCGCCATATTTCCCATCCTGCGTGCAAAAGGAGGCGGCGGTTAAAACTGTAAGCATATTTGCACTCTTGTTGAAGTTTGGGAATGTCTGCGCTTTAGGTATGAACCGTCACTATCCCCAGACCGTTTTGTAAAAAAACTATAGTTATACTCTCATATAAAAGTGATATCTCTGAAGGCGCATTAGGAATTTTTTTATTTTTTCCCACTCGAAAAGGCAATTGGCAACAGTGACCATGCCGTTGCTGTAAAAGACAACGGCAATGCGGTCGGGTATCAATGCTGGCAGGTGACGCTAAATACTTCTAAGCTCGCTCTTTCATTGACTTGTAGGGATAAGGATAGTTGATTGTTAGTTTGAGCGAGCCAGGAAGTACCTCTGGTTGGTTAACAATGCAGTAAATGAGATATCCAGCCCGTTCTACTTCTGTCCAAGCCAAAGGCGAGAACTGGGTTGACTCACAAATGGCGCGTTTAACCAGTCCCGGTCTGCTGCGGTTCTCAAACAGAGCTTGCACGAACTGGGTGGGATTGGCTATGGCAGGGGACAGAAGCTTGCAAAATTTTCTAGGATGAACTGTCCGAAGGTAATTGATAGCAGCTTGTCCATTAAATGCTTCAACTAGAGATGGGGAAATTTGCAAGTGCTGGAGCAGCAAGTCCATATCTTCATCAGTATTGGTTACTGCCCATAAATTATCCTCGAGCCACCCCCAAACTATCTGCTCAGCCTCTTTGTGAGTTGCTACCAAAAAGCGATTTCCTTTGTAGGTAAACCCTGATACGTGGGGCAGTTGGGGGAGAGACCAGTCGGCAAAAGTGCGATCGCTGTCCAGTAGTAATAGGATGGATGCTAGTATGTGCCTCCTGCTGTGCCGCAACGGATCGGTGGGTATAGATTGTCGAGAACTCTGTTGATGGTTAAATTGCATGGGAACGGCGTTCTCCGATTAACAGTAAAAGTTACTGATTTAAGCTAAAAGCTAAAGGCTGTAAACTCAATCCGCCGTCCTTCCTAATTTCCCACCTCAAAAATCATTGGCGAAATTACTCTGGCGGACTATTCAAAGGCGATTCAGATGCAAAAACTATCGTCCGAGTGGTTGTTGTTTATTCTAATTCCAGCTAGCTATAGCAATAGGCCTTTGTTCGACTGCTTTTTGATACAACAAGTACGGCTTTAATGTTCTGTGCCTTGAGAACTAAAGTTAGTTACAACTGAAGGCTTACTGAGAACGACAAGAGCGCGTGATAGGTTGATTGCTAAAAGATCGAAGCGCTTTTAGGTGGCGGCAAGCTTATGTTTTTAGGCACGATGCAGAGATTTTCTCCTGAGTATATCTTGAGGCTAAAACAAATAGGGTTAGCTTTTTTTGAGAAGATAGCAACTGACCGAGCAATAGCTGGAGAAACCCAAGATTTTTATCAGGGATTGCTGGCGGGATTGGATGGGGCAGTTAAATTAATAGATGAAGAAGGCGGGGTACAAACGCTTACCCTTTTAGAAGCTAAAATAGCAACTTTTATTAATGAAGATGACTCATCCCAACAACCTCTAAGTTCGAGTTCAGTAGAAGGTGAGTATAAGCTATCGATTTGTAGGTTGCCTGTTAGATCCATTTCTCAACTCAGACAAATTGGAAGAGAAACTGATTGCGAACCGGCTATAAAAGATTGCGTGTGCATCGGCGAGACTCAAGATTTCTATCACGGCTGCCTCGCTGCTATTGATTTTGCCCTGTCCTTGGCAGGTGAGAAATATGCCTATGCTCAAATCAGTCTGGTCAAAACTAACGCAGCCAATTTCATCGAATTAAACAAAGATTGGGAGCGCCGAGTTCTTGAGCTTAAAGGCTTATCCTCCTCAAAGAGGCAAGATTGGCAACCAAAACAAAATTTGCTGGTTTGGCTTTCGCAAGCAGATGGTGACAATCAAGTTGGGACGCTGGGTAGTGAAGCAGAGGGCGATGAAGCTGATTCGCTCTCGACAGAAGCGGGGGCTTTAGTTGAAATACAGGAGCAAGATTTAAAGAGCGATCGCTCTGATTCTAGCGAACTAATCGTACCTCTGGGTTTAAGCAATTTGGCTATTTTGAAAGACCAGACTGAAAGTGAAGAGGGAGTCCGAGAACAGTTTACAGAAGAGGTAGTAAAGCTGGAAGAAGAAGAGCGCTTAGAGCTAGAGAATTTGCTATCTAGGGCTTTATTAGATAGCTATCAACAGTTAAAGCTAGGGAAATGCAAAGTTATAGAAGATTGGACAGCATTTTTAGAGTCGGGTGAAGCAATCAGGGTAATTTCAGATCGAGACAGCCACATCGTGCTGCGGATTACTTTAGAGGGTGAAGTGCAAAGCGCTTTATCTTATGGCGATGCAGAGGTTTTGGGTGCAACTGTTAAAGAAAACTCTGAGGATTTGGGTAACTGGTTAAAGCCGATAATTCCGAACCCGCCAGCGGGCGATTTGAATGCTGATTCAGTACCGCCAGCAGCCACAATGGATATTCAGCAGGTAAAAATGGCTGAGTCTATTCTGCCAACGGCTCAAAGAGCTTTTGAGTATTTCCTTGATCGTGGACGCGATCGCGTGGAAGAGACTGATGAGTACACTCGCGTTCGGGTAGGAGATTTGTACGAGCTGATGGTCGGAGAGTCGGAAGGGGTTTCGGTGTCTTCTGTGACTGCCTCTGTCCGAGGGGAGTTAATCAAAGTTCGCGGAGAAAAATTGGTTTTAGCTCAGGGGATTTCCCCTGAAGATATTGATTTTTGGACAGTTGTGGCAGATGAGCTAGATCGGATAGAGGCGAGGAGTAGGGATTCCGAGCGATCGGAATCAGATAGTCAAAGTAGTTTTCAGCACTGAAATGAAGAGTCAAAACTTTCGACATATTGGGCTAGTTACTTGATTAACAAATTCTTTATGTAAAGTAATCTCAGGATAAGTCGTCCTGCTACCATCTATTTTGATAACAATAGTTCCTCCGCAACAACTATTACTAATAAATCCTCTAGCAGGAAGAATATTTAAATGTGTAGGCTTTGAACTAGGAACACTAGCAGCACATTGTTGAGATAATTGGGTGCATAAAATATGAGCATCTGGCACAGAAGAACGCAATCCTTCTATTATTTCTGCACGGGGATTATTGCTAAAGCGATTACGATCAATTGAGAATATGATTAGTTTTGGTTGGATGAAACTACAAACTTGCTGGGCAAATGTTTTGCTATCTCCACCACCGGATCTTCCACCATGATGAGGAAAAATAAGTATGTCAGCACTAAAACTTTTTGGGTCTTGAATCAGATTGTCAAATCCTACATTGTCAATATCTGCTGCTAGTATAGCGACTCGGTGAGAATCGTGAACTATGCCGATAACTGCTGATATTGAGTTAGACGTTAATCTCCGTCCCTGTAAATCTGTTCCTCCAGCACCACCTAAAATTAATTCAGGTGTTGGTGCAAGGACTTCGATATTAACTGAACCAATGTTTAAACTCCCAGTTTTTGTTGTTGTCAATTCTGATGAAACTTTAGTTCCCCGTTGGCGTGCGTCTTTTAAAGCAATGCGTAAAACTCGCCAAATATTACTTTCCTTAATTGCATCAGGGTTTAGGTGTACGTTGTGAATTTTGATATCTTTATTTGAAAGTAAGTCAATTATACCTCCAATATGATCTGCATCAGAATGGGAAATGAGGATATGTAAAATTTCTTTAATAGATAGATTTTCAAGAGTCTCTGCCAACG
>NZ_JBARVX010000441.1:0-5920 GCF_049646505.1 Microcoleus sp. | reverse complement strand
GTTGGCTGTTGACTGTTGGCTGTTGGCTGTTGATTGTTGTCAGTTATTACCCATTCCCAATTCCCAATTCCCAATTCCCAATTCCCCATTCCCAATTCCCCATTCCCAATTCCCAATAACAGAAAATCTGGCCTGTGGAAAAACCTGTGGACAAATCACCCTGATTTTGTGGAAAACATGACTGCTTGGCACAAAACAATTTTTGCACCGAAACGGGCGGGCGATCGGCAGCACCCACTTTTCCACAAGTTTTCCACAGGTTTTTTTGATCTGCAAGTCCCGTCCCACAAGCAATTAACTTTGTTTTCCACAGTTTCCACAGGGCGATCGACACAAAAAACATTCAATAAATAAAAAATACTGACAAAGCCTGCACCTACAAAAATAATTGGCGGCGCGCCACAACCTCAGAAACCGGATTTATACCAACCCGTGCACCCCGCACAAAGAAAAATCGGCCCGCCGACTTTCTGTGATAGGATTTGGTTTCGTCTCAAATCCGGTTAATTAACCTCCCATGAAATTGGTTTGCACCCAAAGTGACCTCAACGCCAACCTCTCGTTGGTAAGTCGGGCCGTTCCCTCCCGCCCGACACATCCGGTACTAGCCAACGTGCTCTTAGTAGCGGATGAGGAAAATCAGCGGGTTAGCTTGACAGCTTTCGATCTCAGTTTGGGCATTCGCACCAGCTTCGCAGCAGAAGTAACAGGCGGCGGCAGTTTTACCATACCCGCTAAATTGCTCAACGATATTGTTTCGAGACTCCCAGACGGAGAGATTACTTTAGAAGACGAAGCCGGGGACACCGTAGCCTATCTCAGTTGCAGTTCTGGCAGCTACCAAGTCAGAGGCATGGGCCCAGAAGAATTCCCAGAATTGCCAGCAATCGAAGCCGGAACAATCCTCAAACTGCCGCCCGAAGCTTTGATAGAAGGACTCAAAGGAACTTTATTTGCGACAAGCCCCGACGAAGCAAAACAGGTACTCGCAGGAGTGCATTTAAAAGTCTTGCCAGATTGCTTGGAATTTGCAGCAACAGACGGGCACAGATTGGCAGTAGTTCAAACTGCAAATGAAAAAGCCGAAGGCGAAGAAACCCAAGAACAATTTGAGGTGACAGTTCCCGCCAAAGCATTACGGGAAGTAGAAAGAATGCTAGTAATGCGGCAGTGGACTGAACCCGTTACGCTGCATTTTGAACACGGTCAAGTAGTGTTTGAATGGGCAGACCAGCGGTTGACAACTCGCACATTGGAAGGGCAATATCCCGCATACCGGCAGTTAATTCCGCCGTCTTTTGAGCGGCAAATTACCTTGGAAAGGCGATCGCTCTTAGCAGCAGTCGAAAGAATAGCAGTCTTTGCAGACCAAAAAAATAACATCCTCAAATGCAGCATCGACGAAGAAAATCAGGAAATCACCTTATCGGTAGATGCCAAAGATGTCGGTTCCGGCAAAGAGTCAATGCCGGCACAGATTTCGGGAGACAGCATCGACATTGCTTTCAACGTGAAATACTTAATTGACATTTTGAAAACAGCTCAGTCTCCCGAAATTCAACTGCAATTAAACGCTGCTCTTGCGCCTGTAATTTTTCAGCCTTTGGGCGGAGTTAATGCTACATTCTTGGTGATGCCAGTTCAACTAAGAGCTTAAAATTAGTCAACAGTCATTAGTCATTAGTCATTAGTCATTGGTTATTGGTTATTGGTTATGGGTTATTGGTTATTGGTTATTGGTTATTGGTTACGAATTCCCAATTTCCCATTCTCAATTCCCAATAACAACTAACAAATAACAACTAACAGCTAACAGTCAACAGTCAACAGTCAACAGTTAACAGTTAACAGTCAACAGTCAACAATCAACCGCAGACGGTGCCGCCGGAATTGTTGATACAATTAATCTGCGTTAATCTGTGTTCATCTGCCTGTATCTGCGGTTAAAAAAAGATAATTTTGCAACCGCAGATGATAACGGATTCACGCAGATTCACGCTGATAAAGAGAGATAGGAATAATTCCGATACTAAGAAATTTGAGATGACTTCTTCATTCAAATTAATGGCAACAAAATCTCAAATTCCGTCCCCGTACCGGGCGTAGAATGCAAATTCAACTTGCCTCGATGCTTTTCCGTAACAATTTGATGAGTAATTGCCAACCCCAAACCCGTACCTTTCCCCGCAGGTTTAGTGGTGAAAAATGTATCAAAAATCCGCCGCTGAATTTCTGGCGGAATTCCCGGCCCGTTATCGGCAATTCTGATCGCTATCCAAGTATTATTTTGATTTTTCTCCGCTGCTTCGGGGCTGAAGTCACCGTTTTGGCTGGCGGATGATAGTTGTTTTGCATTTTGTCGATCGCCCAAAACATAATTTTGCATTAATTGCGAACTTACGCAGCCTCCGTCAAAACTTTCTATTACCTCAGTTTCAATCGTAATCGCAGGCACAAAACCTTTTTTTCCTTTTACCTCTTCCAAAGCATCCATCGCATTGCTGACGATATTCATAAACACCTGGCTCAACTGACCAGAATAACAATTGACTAAAGGCAAATCCCCATAGTTTTTAACTAATTTAAATCCGTACTTGAGACGGCTTTTCAGAATTAGCAGCGTACTGTCAATACACTCGTGGATATTAGCTTTTTTGCGATGGGTTTCGTCCATGTAAGAAAAGGTGTGCAGGCTGGTAACAAGTTCCGTCAGCCTCTCTGATGAAACTTTCATACTTTTGAGAATTTCCACCCAGTCTTCTTGCAAAAAATCAAATTCTATGTCTTCCTTGAGTTCGTCAATTTTTTCGCTGCGGCCGACAATTTGCTCGTAAGCAGACAGCAACTCCATGAAATCTTTCGAGTAGTTGGACAAACAGCCGAGATTTCCGCTGATGCAGGTGACGGGATTTCTAATTTCGTGAGCTACTCCAGCTACCATCTGCCCCAAACTAGCTAGTTTTTCGGTTTGAATTAGTTGAGATTGAGTTTGTTGCCTCAGCAATTTTGTCGCTAGTTCGTGAATGTTGGATTGGGCTACTAACAATTCGTGCACGTCTAGCAAACTATAAGTTTGAGGCGACACTTGAACCACAATCGGTTCGTAAAGCAGTTCTTTCGATCGTTGCAGCGACTTTCGGGCTGCATCCACAATTAAAGTATTGCTAGGAAAAATCAAAGTCTCAATTTCTGCAAAGCGGTACAAAGCCCTCACAGGTCGTTTTAAAAATAATTCTCGCCCAAAAGGACGGCTGAGAAATTCTAAAAATCTCCGCCGGGAAATCATGCCGACAAATTTACCTCGATTGGTCAAGATGACTCCTGGTAACAGCAGATTAGCTTCTAACATCTGGGAAATTTTTATCCCCAAATCCATAGCTTCTACTTGAAAATCGTAAAGCGATAATTCTTGGAGAGTAGAGTCTAAACCAAGTTGTCTTAGCTCAGCTTCGGACGCGGGTTGGACTGGTCTTTCTACGCAGGAAGTATTGAACATAAATTTATTAACACGCTTTTTTGGGGTTTTATTTGCCAGCGGAAATTATGCTACCAAAGCTCAGCAGGTAAATAACTGAATATTTGGGTCTTTATCTCTCGGCCAACTGCTTTTCAAATTACACAAAAAGCTGGCCGCGATCGATGGGATTTTACCGCTTCAAATATTAGGCAAGTTTGAGTGTGACCGAAATAGAATGCGCCCTGGCAATTATGCCTCACTTTATTTTATACTGAGTTGAGATTTACTGACGCTTGATTCGAGTATTTAACTATTAATTAACCTTGAGTTATATTGTTAACCTGTTTTTAATAATTAATTAACTTGCCGAGCGAAAGAATTAATTGATAGTAGAACAAAATCTGAATTGCCCGATCGCCCAACCTCGCCCTCCAATCTACCGCCGCCCGATCGCATCCCTGAAGGCATCGCAAATTAAGGGCGCTATTGCTAACTGTGGGGAACTCTTAGCCGTTTTGAATGGGGTGCAAGCAAGTGCGATCGCCCTTTCCGATTTTGTTCAAATTTTGCGGCTCGGTAGTTGAGCGGGCGATCGAACCAATAATTAATAACTATTAATATATATTCATCTTCAATTATCTGCAAAAAATATGAGGATAAAGACCATACTGTTTCCCTGCATAAGCCCTGTAAATTATCAAAAACAAACGCTGTAAATTCCCTGTCTCAAGCTTGGGTAGGGATAGGGTTCAACACTGCTACCGTGTTATTTTTAATTGTGAGGAATCGGTAACAATGTCTGAGGTCAAATCCTGTAGCATCGGAAGTATGCAGTGCGATCGTCTCGATCGCGATTCAGACCGCTTTTCGAGACAATCGCTCGCTCAAGGCTCCAAATATATAATTCCGATGCCACGGAAAAAAATATAACTTCCGCAAGAAGATTTACCGAAAATCATTACAAAAAAAGGGTTAGCAAGGAAATTACGGTTTCTGAATACTTATCAAAAAGTGCGTACAGTAAATATTATGAAAATACCGATCGGCAAAAAAATGTAAAAAAAAAGCTAACAAAAAAAAATACCAGCAGGTGAATAAAAGTTTCCTTCAAAAAATCTCTATGCACAAAAACGACAAAATCGAGTATAATCGAATTGCGAAATTGAGTCGCAGTGGAAAAATACTGTTGAAAAAAATAAATTTATTAAAATAGACAGGTGCAAATTGAGGATTGAAGGTGTACCCAAATTGACTAAATATTTACTGATCGGTTCCACAAAAGCTTACAGCGGCAAGTCTGCCATCGCCCTAGGGATGGCGCTCGCACTCCGGGCAAAAGGACTCGCCGTCGCCTACGGCAAACCTCTGGGAACCTGTTTCAGCTCGGAGGGAGCTGGAACCGAGGAGGAAGACGTGCGGTTTGCGGTAGAGACGCTGAAGCTCTCAGAAAGTCAGATGCCGTCAACATTGCTGTATTTGGACGAGGAGACGGTTCACAAGCGTTTGCAGGGAGAAGACAAGACAGACTACCGCCAGTCTCTAGCGCAATATTTGCAAGCCCCCAGCACTGACTTGGTGCTGTTAGAAGGCCCCGCTAATTTGGAGGAAGGCAGTTTGTTTGATTTGTCTTTGCCTCAAGTGGCTGAGGCGGTTGATGCCTCGGTGTTGCTGGTGACGCGCCCGATCGATCTTTATATAGACGATTTGCTGTCGGCTAAACGGCGTTTGGGTTCGCGCTTGGCTGGGGTTGTCCTCAACGATGTGCCCTCGGACAAACTCGAATCGATCGCGACGACAGTGCGGCCTTTCTTGGAGGCTGCGGGTATTCCAGTTTTGGGAATGCTGCCGAGAAGCGCTTTGCTGCGGAGTGTCAGCGTCAAAGAATTGGTGCACCAATTGAAAGCCGAAGTGCTCTGCCGTCCAGACCGCTTGGATTTGATGGTGGAAACCTTGACAATTGGCGCTATGAATGTTAGTTCGGCGATGAAGTATTTCCGCAAAGCCAGAAATATGGCGGTAGTCACTGGGGGCGATCGCACCGACATTCAGTTGGCAGCTCTGGAAAGCTCGACTCAGTGCTTAATTCTCACAGGGCACTTGCCTCCTTCTCCCCTGGTAATCGGCAGGGCAGAAGAAATGGAAATTCCAGTTTTGTCTGTGGATTTGGATACCTTAACCACGGTAGAAATTATCGACAGCACCTTTGGCAGCGTGCGCCTGCACGAACGGATCAAGGTGGAATGCGTTACTCAGCTAATGGCAGAACACTTTGACTGGGACAGCACGATCGCATCCTTGGGTTTGGGAGCGAAAGTCCATTAAGCAAGCCGCCGGAGTGTAAGAAGGCAGAATTTTTTTGAATTAAAAAATAAAAATGAAAAATTCTTATACCAATTTAATCAATACTTGCTATAGATGAATTCCGATGCCCCCCCTTAATAAGGGGGGGTTGGGGGGGTCAGA
>NZ_JBARVX010000440.1:0-14609 GCF_049646505.1 Microcoleus sp. | reverse complement strand
AGTTATTAGTTATTAGTTATTAGTTATTAGTTATTAGTTATTAGTTATTAGTTATTAGTTATTAGTTATTAGTTATTAGTAATTGGTAATTGGTAATGAGAAGTCAAAAGTTAAAAGTTAAAACATTCTTTCTGACTAATGACTAATGACCAATGACTAATGACTAATGACCAATGACCAATGACCAATGACCAATGACCAATGACCAATGACTAATGACTAATGACTGCTGACTAATTACCATTCGGGTTTACTTTCTATCAAAAGAGTAGCTGCAATAGTATCTATCGGCTTTGAAAAAAAGTATCCCTGTCCGTATTCGCATTGCAGCGCTCTGAGCAAATTAAGCTGTTCGATGGTTTCGATTCCTTCAGCAATTACATCCATGCCTAAATGACTGGCTAAAATTAAAATAGTCTGTACGATGGCTTCGTTTCCTTCATCTTCAGTCATGCGGCTGACAAAAGCTCGATCGATCTTTAAAGCGTCAGTTGGAAAAGTGTGCAGGCGGCTCAAAGAAGAATAGCCTGTGCCGAAATCGTCAATGTATAATTGAACTTCTAAATTTTTCAATTGGGCGAGGGTAGCGGCTGCCGATTCGGCATTGTCCATGATTACGCCTTCAGTAATTTCTAATTTTAAGCTGCGGGGGTCAAGCTGAGTTTCGTGTAAAATTTCGCTGATGCGATCGATTAAATCCGGCTGTTTGAATTGTTCGTTAGAAAGGTTGACGCTGACAGTCAAGGGTGGATTTATGGGGAATTTTTGGTGCCACTGGTGGATCTGACGGCAAGCCGATCGCATCATCCACCAACCAATCGGTACAATCAATCTGGTTTCTTCCGCGACTAAAATAAACTCGCCTGGAGATACTAAACCCCGCAGCGGGTGATACCACCGCAGCAGCGCTTCAAAACCGCAGATTTTACCGCTGGTTAGAGAGACGATGGGCTGGTAGTAAAGCCGAAATTCCTGGGAGTCGAGAGCGCGCCGCAAATCGTTTTCCAGTTGCAAAAGAGCGACGGCGCGAGTGTGCATACTTAAGTCAAAAACTTCGTGGCGAGCTTTCCCCAATCCCTTAGCGTGATACATGGCCGCATCTGCATCTCGCAGCAGTTCTTCTGGTCGATCGTACAACATTTGGAAGGGGACTTTGGGAACAGGAGACTCGGAAGAGAAGCAAGACAAAGAAATTGGTCGATCGACATTTCCCAAATTTCCAGAGTCCGACAGTTCGCTGCTTTCGGTTGGCTGCGGAGGCAAACCAGAACAAACAATGCCAATGCTAGCACTGCTAAAAACTTGATATTCGTTGAGGTAAAAAGGCTCTGCCAGTTCCGCTTGCACTCGTTCGGCAATTTGGATTGCATCCTCAGTATTTTTGATATTTTCCAGCAAAATAGCGAATTCGTCGCCGCCGAGACGGGCAACGGTATCTCCAGTACGCAAACAGGTTTCCAGGCGCTGCGCGATCGCGATCAGCAAGCGATCGCCCACTAAATGCCCCAAACTGTCGTTCACAACCTTAAAGCGGTCGAGATCGATAAACAGCACCGCAAACAAAACTTCGGGACGGCGTTTTGAAAGCTCGATCGCGTGTCCCAAGCGATCCAGAAATAAAGCTCGGTTGGGCAAACCCGTCAGCGTATCGTGCAAAGCATCGTGCAGTAACTTCTCTTCTGCTATTTTGCGGAGGGTGATATCTTCAACAGTGCCTTCGTAGTAAAGCAAATTGTCGCCTTCCTGGTCGCGAACCGCCCGGCCGTTCTCGGAAACCCAGATGGTGGTGCCGTCAGCGCGGTACACTTGGGACTCGAACTCCGACACACAACCGTGCTTTTCGATCGCGCGCAAAAACTCGACGCGGCGGCTGGGATCGAGGTAGAGTTGGCGGTCTATGTTGTGGATGTTTGCGATCAGTTCCGGGGCCGAGGAGTAGCCGTAAATTCTCGCCAAAGCAGGGTTAGCGCTGAGGTAGCGCCCGTCGGGAGTTGTCTGGAAAATTCCCTCGATCGCGTTTTCAAAGATGCTGCGGTATTTTTCCTCAGCTTGTTGCAGCGCGAATTCAGCCTGTTTGCGATCGCTGATATCGGTTAGCGTGCCGAGAAAGCCCAGAACATCCCCGCTAGTGGCAATTTCCGGCACTGCTTGCCAAAATACCCAGGTTGTGGTGTCGCCGTTGCAAAAGCGGTACTCTAACTTACAAGGCAACTTCTCTGTGACAGCGCCATACCACTGGCTCAAAACGATTTCGCGGTCTTCGGGATGCAAACTCTCCGTCCAACCTTCGCCAAGTGCCTGCGGTGCCGACAGTCCCGCCATCTCCAAAAATCGCTCGTTGACGTAAAAACAATCTCCAGCCGCGTCAGCGCGGAAAATCCCGACTGGCAGGATTTTTGCCAGGGTGTAATAGCGATATTCGCTTTCTAACAGGGCGCTGTCAGCTACTTTAGTCTCCGTGATGTCAAACATCGCGCCTTGAAGGATGACGGACTTGCTTGCTGCGTCGCGAACTGCGATGGCTCGATCGCGGAACCAGACGACTCGACCGTTGCGGGCGATCGCGCGGTATTCTGAAACCAGCGGCGCGTCGCCAAAGATATCTTCTCCGTCGCTAAATTTTTGTGTGGCGTTTTCCACCAACACGCGATCGCGGTCTTCTGGGTGAACGAGCTTCAGCCACAACTCGGGGTCTGCCCTCCATTCAGCTACAGAATAACCCAGAAAAGTCTCGATTTGCGGGCTGATGTAAAGTTTGCCAGCGCTGCGGTTGAGGGGAGAAATGTAGGTAACAGCCGGCATTTGTTCTACAAGGGCGCAGTATTTCGCTTCTACGGTGCACAGCGCTGCTTCTAGGCGCTGCCGCTCTAATTCCGCCGCAGCCCGTGCGGCAAAGATTCTGAGAATTAGTCGGAATTTAGTTATAGATGCTTCTATCAGAGGTCGATCGTCGAAAATACAAATAATGCCTAAAGGTTCGCCGTAAGAGTTTTTGAGCAGGGTTCCTAGGAAACTGCGCGCACCCGCAACTACGGCCCTGCGGTCTTGCGGGAAGGCTTCCACCAGGCCGTCCGGACAGGAGTACATTGCCTGCTCGAACACCAGGGTTTCGGGAGTGTTGGCGGTGTCGCACTCAAAATTTGGCTGCCGCTGTCCGCCGCTCCAAAAACTGATAACTTGTAATTTATCGGGAATTGCATCGCTGCGTTCGATCGACTTAATCGACTTGGCCGCCAAGGCGCTGCGAACTCCCAGCGCACAGGCCAACTGGCGAACTAAGGTATCAAAGAATTCTGCTCCTCCCGGCGCATCAGTACCTGCTAGGATGTGGGCGAGCAAATCTTCATCTAATTCCGGGGAATCGCTGACAGCGGCTTGGTTGCTCGCCTGCGGGAGAGAGGGATTTTGGGTCATCTCTCCCTCCACGCTCAAACTTGCGGTTTTGCTGGTGGAATCCCCGACAACAGGTGAAGAATTCCCTGTTGGGCGCTGTTGCTGGGGGAATAATAGAGCGCGGACAATACCTAAAATTTTACGCAAGAATCTGTCAGCGACCGGCAGCAGATTTGAGTTGGGGAAAAGCAAAAAGTTTTTCTGAATTTTCAATTTTGCAGGTAAATCGCCGTTTAATTCTGACAACTGTCGCTGCTCTTCGGCGGGCGGCAGACTGGGAGGCCTTCGCTGCAATTTGAGATAAATCGCTCCGGCAAAAGCTAAAGTCGCCGATAATCCTAGAAGGTATGCAAGAATCTCAAAGTAAAAAAATAAATCTCGATCGAACATTGATTAATACCGCTCGACAATTATAGTAGTTATCTGAAGCCAATCTATTTATTAAAAATAACTAAGTATTGTCACTAATGGGTAGCGCGGACAAGGTAGGATCGCAGTGAAGCCGACAAGAGAGTTAATACCACGCTATGAAAGCGATCGTTTTTGAAACGCCCGGAAGCGCGTCCGTATTGAGACTGCAAGATATCTCCCCCCCTACTATACAAACAGAAACTGAAGTTTTGGTGCGGTTGCGGGCGGCGGGAGTCAATCCGATAGATACTAAGTTGCGATCGCGCGGCACTTTTTATCCAGAGAAAAGTCCTCACGTTTTGGGGTGCGACGGTGCTGGAGTTGTAGAGGCTGTAGGTGCTGCGGTGCAAAGTTTCCAGGTGGGAGACGAGGTTTTTTTCTGCAACGGCGGTTTGGGCGGGTTGATGGGTACTTATGCTGAATTTGCCGTTGTAGATGAACGTTTCCTCGCCATCAAGCCTGCTGCTTTAAGTTTTGCTGAGGCGGCGGCTGCACCGTTAGTTTTAATTACAGCATGGGAATCGCTGTACGATCGCGGGCGGTTGCAAGCTGGCCAAAAAGTATTGATCCAAGCTGGTGCCGGCGGTGTCGGCCACGTCGCGATACAGTTAGCTTCGTTGCAAGGCGCTGAGGTTTGCACTACTGTTAGTTCCGAAGCCAAAGCCGAATTTTGTCGATTTTTGGGTGCCGATTCAGTTATTTTGTACAAAAATACCGATGTTGTCGATGAGGTTTTGACTTGGACTAAAGGACAAGGAGTTGACTTGGCTTTCGATACAGTCGGGGGAGAAACTTTTTATCAAACTGTTCCGGCTGTGAAGATTTATGGCGATTTAGTAACAATTTTGGAACCAGATCCGGCCTTGGGAAATTTGAAAACAGCGAGGATGCGAAATCTACGAATTAGTCTGGAATTAATGTTAACTCCGATGCTGCAAGGTTTGGTGGAGGAACAGCAACAGCAGGCTCGTATTTTGCAGCAGTGCGCTGGTTTGTGCGATCGTAATTTGCTCAAAATTCACGTCAGCCAAACTTTCTCCATCGAAGAAGCTCGAGCTGCACATGAGTTGTTAGAAACAGGCTCAGTAACAGGTAAAATAGTTTTACTCATTTCCTGACAGTTGACTATCAAATCCGGTAGTATCGGAATGATTGAACCGCGAAGACGCAAAGAGCGCGAAGTCAGAGAAAGAAGTTGTGGCGGTTGCTATATGACTGGGTGATATCGTTTCTGGTTGGATCGGAATGATTTAACCACAGAGAACACAGAGAACACAGAGAGATTAGAGAGAAATGAATACTGGACGAGTTAGAGAGGAATTGATATGAAATTGTTTTTGATTCCTCTCTAACTCGCTCCCGTCGGGTGCCAGTCTCTGCGGCAGTCGTTTCCAACTGCCCAGACTTTTTTAAGTGGTATATTCCGCATTAATTTTCACGTAGTCGTAACTCAAATCGCATCCCCAAGCTTTGGCAAAACCGCCGCCATTCCCGACACTCACCTGAATTAAAACTGTGTCTCCCTTCAAATATTCACCGCCCGCGGCGGCTTTCATATAATTACTCGCAGCAGATTTGTCGAACTCTTTGGGTTGGCCGTTTTCCATCATCAAAAAATCTCCCAATTGAATCCGCAAATTTTCTTGTTGGAAAGGTACGCCAGCGCGCCCCGCAGCAGCAGCAATTCTGCCCCAATTCGGATCGCGTCCGAAAATAGCAGCTTTCACTAAAGAAGAACCGACTATTGTTTTGGCAATTTTACTGGCAGAAACTTCGTCGGCGGCGCCGCTAACTTGCACTTCTACCAAACAAGTTGCACCTTCGCCGTCGCGGGCGATCGCCTTTGCTAAATGCACGCAAACTTCTGTCAGCATCGCTTCTAATTTTTCAGCCTCCGGGCCCATTTCTGTAATCGCCGGCGTGCGAGATTGGCCGTTGGCTAAAGCAATTAGCGAATCGTTGGTACTGGTATCGCCGTCAACAGTAATTTGATTGAAACTTCTGTCAGCCGCCCGACTCACCATTTCTTGCCACAAATGCGAGGATACTGCTGCATCGCAAGTTACAAATGCTAGCATTGTTGCCATGTTCGGGTGAATCATTCCCGAACCTTTGCAAATGCCGCCGATTCGCACGGGCCGATCGCCAAACACGGTTTCCAGGGCGATCGTTTTCGGCACTAAATCAGTCGTACAAATAGCTTTCGCCGCCGCATCGGAACCAGTTTCGGAGGCTTCAGCAACTAATTGCGGAATTCCGGCCCTCAGCGGCTCCATTTTAATCCGCTGTCCGATCACGCCAGTGGAAGCCAAAAGAATCGATTCAGGAGAAATATTCAGCGCTTCTCCCAACAATTTTGCACTTTCGAGGGCATCTGCCAAACCTTGTTCCCCGGTAGCGGCATTTGCTTGTCCGGCATTGCACAAAATTGCTTTGGCGCTGGGTTTTGCTTGCAAGCGCCCGCGGCAGTAGTCCACGCAAGCGGCCCGGACGGTGGATGTGGTGAAGACTCCTGCGGCGATCGCCTCTACCTCTGACAAAATTAAGCTTAAATCCGGCAAGCCTGAAGGCTTTAAGCCCGCTGTAATTCCCGATGCTCGATATCCTTTGGGTGCTGTAACTCCGCCGTCAATTACTTTCCAGTCCGACATGATGACCTCCCTAGTAGCCTTCCATCTGCTGACAAGGGATTATATCATTTTAGATTTTAGATTTTAGATTTTAGATTGGAGATTTTCAGGGTGTCTCGTTTGTAGTTTTCTGGTTCCCCGGATGTGCGTGGAAATTCAGTTAAGCAAGGCTCAACCCGACTTTTTGTATTTAACCAACCCAACAAAATTAATCGCGACTTCCTCTATCGATATCGAATCAAGAAGAAGTCGCGACGGTTTTTTAACTGTCATGATTAATTTTTAGCGGGCAAACAACAAACTCGATTCAACTGTCTCGCCGCTGAAAAAACGAGTTATTTGCGATCGGCACTCGCCTCTCTACCAGTATCTAAACCAACTTCAGCAGCCGCACGGCTCAGCATGGATTCCTGACGATTTTTGACGAGGTGTTGCTTGTGCGTCATCAGGCTGCGGGCTTTTTCTCGAGCAGACATAACTGGTTTCTCCAAATGCTAGGTAATAGGTTTGCGGGCCGTTGGGGAAATTGAGCTGGCCTTAGCTCATGGTGGCGTTGCTGCGATCGTAGCTGGCTCGAAGGCTTGGCTGTGCTTTGCCTTGAATGTGGCCCCAGTAGTGGGTATCTTCCATCCCTACTTCGCTAGCGGTGCGGTTGAGCATGGATTGCTGCCGGTTCTTCACCATCTGGTGGTGGCGCATCATCAGAGAGCGGGCTTGATTTTCGGTAGACATATCCGGTTCCTCCGTATTTTGGGATTTAATTTTGGGCTGTTTTTTTCTTTCTTTTATCACTATAACAGATAATTCTGTATCTAATGCTACCGAATGGCAATTGTCACCAAACTTTACAATTGACTTCCGATCGAGAGTGCAGCCTCAAGCAGCAATTGGCAGTTTTTGCCAACATTTGCCATATTTGAACCCAGGCTTGATGCCCGATCAATCTTGGCGAGCTCATCCAACCAAACTCTAGAATATTGCTAGATCGGTTTGCTTGTAGATAGATCCGCAACAGTGAGTATGTCAAACTGTAAAAAGTTAAATCACTCAAAGTCTGGTCAAAAGTAACCAGGACTTAAGCCAGTAATGGCTCAAAGCATTGAGAATTCCTAATCTTACCGAAAATTTGGCACTGAGAACAGAAAATGGCTTTGATTTTGACATTTTTGGGCAAAGGCGGCACTGGCCGCAGTATGATCGCGATCGCAACAGCTAAAAAATACGCGGCTCAAGGCAAGCGAGTTCTGCTGCTCGGCCAAGATCCGGGCCCTGCATTGGGTATTCTGCTAGGAGTTCCCCTGACTGTCGAGCCCGTGGAAATCGCCCCCAACCTCAAAGCAGTTCAGGTGCAAAGCGCGCCGCTGCTAGAACGCAGGTGGGACGAAGTTAAAAAACTGGAAGCTCAATATGTCCGCACCCCGTTTTTCAAACAGATTTACGGCCAAGAATTGGGGGTGTTACCGGGAATGGACAGCGCCCTGGCGTTGAACGAACTTCGGCAATACGAGGACAGCAAACAATACGATGTAATTGTATATGACGGAAGCGGCGGTATGGATACCCTGCGGATGCTGGGAATGCCAGAAATTTTGAGCTGGTACATCCGCCGCTTCCGCCAAGCTTTGGTGGATTCGGATTTGGGCAAAGCTTTGTCGCCTTTTATTCAACCGGTTGTCAGTACCGTGTTGACGGTGGATATATCGGGAGACAATGCTTTTCAATCTACCAAGCAAGTCGATAATCTGTTGGATAAGGGTAAGGAAGCGCTGGCAGATCCGAACCGCACGGCGGCTTTTTTGGTGACGACTGGGGATGCAAGTGCGATCGCCACAGCCCGCTATCTTTGGGGAAGTTCTCAACAAGTTGGTTTGACAGTCGGCGGTGTAATTGTCAATCAAGCAGCGGTTACAGAAACAGTTGCTGCTGCTTTCGATCCTTTAACGGCTGTTTCGGTGCCGGCACACAGCGACAGTAACTGGCAGCCCTTAATTGATGCTTTGCCAGATTTTTCTGAGGTCAAAAATTCTCCTAAACCGATTAACATAAACACTGCACAGCGTCAAGTTAGTTTGTTTTTGCCTGGGTTTGACAAGAAAGAAATTAAATTGATTCAATCCGGGCCGGAAGTGACGATCGAAGCGGGAGATCAGCGCCGCAATATTTTGGTTCCTCCGGCGCTGGTTGGCAAGTCTGTCACTGGTGCTAAGTTCCAAAACGGTTACTTGATTGTTTCTTTTTAGGGTAAGAAACAAGCTCGTTTGTAGTAGGGAATTTAGTCCTTATTAGCTAATCTCATATAGCGGTTCTCAAGAAAGTGAGGTATGTCATATACCCTAAGCCCAGCGGCACCTCATCTTTCTGAGAAATGCTATAGTTTTTCTTGATATTTTTAATTTTTAACCGCAGATGAAGGCAGATTAACGCAGATTAACGCAGATAAGACTCTCGTTCCCAGGCTCTGCCCGAGCACGCATTTCTAGAGGCTCTGCCTCGATTTTAGCGGTTTTTTGTGTCTAATTTCTCAGCAACCGCAAACCGCTCAATGTTACCAAAACTGTAGAGCCTTCGTGACCGACTACACCTAAAGGCATGGTGATATTTCCTAAAAAGTTAGCCGCCAATAACAGGATAATGCAACTGAGTGCAAAAATAATGTTTTGTTTGACAACATTTTGAGCGCGGCGGCCTAAACTAATTGCTTTACCTAGTTGTTCTAGTTTATCTGCCATTAATACGATATCGGCAGTTTCTAAAGCGACATCGCTACCGGAAATTCCCATCGCAATTCCCACGGAAGCTTGAGCGAGGGCGGGTGCGTCGTTGATGCCGTCTCCTACCATTGCGACGGTTTGATACTGGGTTTGCAGCTTTTTAATTAGGTGCACTTTGTCTTCCGGCAAAAGTTCGGCGTACACTTCCTTAATGCCTAGTTGTTGGGCGATGTATTGAGCGGTTTGTTCGTTGTCGCCTGTCAGCATTATGATATGTTCTACGCCTAAATTTTGCAAGCGTTTTACTGTGGCTGCTGCTTCCGGGCGGACTGTATCTGCGACTGCAATGATGCCCAAAAGTTCATCGCCCTTTGCTACCCAAACAACTGTTTTTCCCTCTGCTTGTAATTGTTGGCTGATGTGAGTCAACTCCGAAGTTGCTCGCACAAAATCGGCTTTACCAATGGTAATCGTTTGATTGTTAACTTTGCCGACAATGCCGCGGCCGATTTTTGCTTGTACGCCGATCGCACTTGACAACGGTAACTGTTGCTGCTGGGCGGCGCTGACAATTGCTTGGGCGATCGCGTGTTCGGAATGAGTTTCGAGGGCTGCTGCCAATTGCAGAACTTCTGTTTCAGTATATCCGGTTGCTGGTACAATTTTGATAACTTCAGGTTTTCCTGCGGTGAGAGTTCCGGTTTTGTCAAAGGCGATCGCCCGAACTTTACCAATTATCTCCAATTGCGCGCCGCTTTTAAACAAAATTCCCTGTTTCGCGCCGTTAGCCATACCCGAAAGCAGCGCCGGCATAATCGAAGCCATCAGCGCGCAGGGGGATGCGACTACTAGGAAAATCAGCGCTCGATAGATGGTATCTTCCCAATTCCAGTTTAAAACAAAAGGCGGCAAAATTGCCAGCAACAAGCCTAAACCGACAATTAATTTAGCATAACCGCGCTCGAACTTTTCCACAAATTGCTGAGAAGGAGGCGCTTCTGTTTGTGCTTGTTGTACCAGCCGAATCACTCGCTGAATCAAACTGCTTTCGGGAGTTTTGTGAACTTCCAATTGTAGCGCGCCGGCACCGTTAATCGTGCCTGCAAAGACTTCATCGCCAGCAACTTTTTCCACGGGCATCGATTCGCCGGTAATCGAGGCTTGGTTGAGACTGCTGTAGCCTTCAATAATTATCGCATCTGTAGGAATAATTTCTCCGGGCTTGACTAAAAGCCGATCGCCAATTGCCAATTTGTCGATCGCCACCAACCGTTCCCCATCGTACATTATCACCCTAGCAGTATCCGCCGTCAAACTCATCAAACTGCGGATGCTGCGTTCAGTCCGCTGCATAGCATAACCTTCCAGCGCCCCGCTAATTGCAAAAATTAAAATGAGCACCGCACCGTCAACAATTAAATGATATTCTTGCCGCCACAGTCCCAAACCAGCCGCGCCCAAAGCTGCAACAATCATCAATAAATCTACATCTAATTCATGTTCTTGAAAAAGCGCAGTCAAGCCTTCGCGGGTGCTGGAATAGCCGCCGATTACGTAAGCAGCGGGCAAAATTAACACCGCTAAGCCCAGCCAACCGAGTTGTAGGGCGGATCGAGCCCAAAATTACCAGAATTCCGCACAGGGCGGCAGTCACAGCATCTGGATGTTCTTCGGCGAGGCGCGACAGGCGCGAGGTGGGGAGGGAATTGGGAGTCATGGGAAAATTTGACTTGGTAGAATGACTCCTGCATCGTAAACCTTGACATTAATGTTAATGTCAAGCTTTTGGTCTAAATTCCCTGCGGGTAGGGAAACGGCACTGCCGTTTCCTGTATTTTCTAGAATTGAAAACCCCTATAAACTGTCGGTAAAGTCGATCGCGCTCAAAACAAGTTCTACCCTGGTATCTATCCCAATCTGGAAATCAATTCATCAGCCGATAACTGAGGCAATTGTTCCAACAACAATGTCAACTCTGCGACAGGTAAAGCCAACAAATTAGCAACCAGTGTAGGTAAACTATCGCCAAATTCATTTAACCGCAGTGCCAAGATATTTTCTGCTAACAATCTCACCGCTTCTTGCCTGCCTCCAGCATCCACCGCTAGCATAGATATCGCCAGTAAAATTACCGTAAACTCGGCAGCAGGTATCCTGGACACGGGAGAGAGAAACGCTATCATCAACGAGTCTAGTTCTCCAAATCTCACTCGCAGAAAGTTCTCTAAAATTAAGCGCTGTTGTTCTTGTCTTCCTTGTTCTAATCCTTGCTCTAATCCTTGTTCCTGTGCTGCTTGTAACTGTTCTTGAAAGAGAGGTGCGATAGTCATAATTAACTCCCGGTCTTCTGTTTCTATGGGCTGTTCTAAATTTGCTACTAAGTTTGATTGCAGTCGATACAGCAATTCTAACGCATTAGTTCGCAGGGGGTTGTCTGTAGCCAAGGCGATCAACTCGGCCACTGCTTTTTCCTGCACCTTTCCTCTGCCCAAAATCCTCAGCCACAAGGTTTCTGGAGTTTTTGGCAACTGATGGATTACCACAATTGCCGATCGCAAATATTCCCCCAAAAAATAGATACCGGGCATCCAATTGGGTTCGTTTGGTTGTGCGCGAAACCCGTTTAACAGCGATTCTGACGCTGTGGGAGTGAGAATCCACAATTTCGGAAAATCATTTTCGTTAAGTCGAATATTGTCTCTTCTGGCTTCTCGCTCTAATTCGCTCTGAATATCAAACAATTTGCTGATGCAACCTACAACTTCCCTGATAGTTGCAGGGTTGCGGAACGGTTCAAAAATTGCCGTCGCAGTTGCTAGTTGCCCCAGCAATCCTAAGTTTTTGATATGTTCTGGGACTGTGGCTTCATGAGTAAAGTAAACATCGATTTCTTGCACTTCGGAAGTGACATCGCGACCGATATTGACTGTTCCTAATGGAGACAGCATCTCTTCTAGGTATTCTTTGGCAAAGCGATCGTGAATTAATCGAGTCATTCGATTTTATATTTTAGATTTTGGATTCACTGCATTAGTTGATTTTATCATGCTTTAAAGCAATATTATGGAGTTTATGTAATTGAAAAATAGAAAAACTTACAAAACTTAAATTACTTTTTCTGGCAATATTGAAGTTATAAAAATTGAGTTTTTTCAACAATCAAACGCTATTAGATAAGAACATTAATTATAAAATTGCATAGTCCCGCGCCGGACACGGCAATGCCGTTTACCTACAGATATCGGATATAATTTAGAAGATTTAGTCCTAGTTTGCAGAATTGGTATGATGCAGCAACAATACCTGACAATCAAACAACTTACTGAAGCGGTAAAAGGCACAATTACGCCTCGGATGGTGCGGCATTATCACGCTTTGGGGCTGCTATCTCCGGCCGTGCGATCGACCTCTAACTACAGACTTTACACCCGCAGCGACGTGCAAAGACTTCAAAGAATAGTCGCACTCAAGCAACAAGGCTTTCAACTGTCTCACATTCGCAAATTGCTAGAAACTGACGCGGATGCTTCTCCTGACGCGCTGGTGACGGCTTTGCAACAGCAATATCTGTCGGTAATTCAGCAGATTGTTCGCCTCCGAGAAACGGCTTGTGCCCTCGAAGGATTGCTGGGGCGGGATCTTTCGTGTCAAGCGGTGCAAGCGGGCGCACTGGCGCAATTGAGGCTGTTGCAGGCGCAAACTGACGGGGAGTTGGGACAGTTGGAACAACTTTGGAATGGTTGGGATGCGGGGGCGCACACTCACCCGGAGGCGTTTGGAGAGTCGTTGCAGCATTTGTTGCCGGATTTGAGCGATCGCTCGGAAATTGAGGTAGACTTGCTTTCTAAACTGGTGTTAGCTTGCGGTGATTGTTCGCTGCTGCCGTTTGTGAAGTTGAGCGAAACGGCGATTAAATCGGCGCGGGAAGCTTTGAAAAATCAATGTCAAATTGTGGCTGACGTGCCGCCTGTGTTTGCGGCTTTGGATAACACAAGATTGGCGCATTTGGGAACAAGTATTGCAACTTTAATTGACGATCCGCACATCAATGCTGCGGCGGAAGCTGAACAGGAATTCTGGGCTGAGCGCGAGTGGTTTGAAAAGTTGTTGAAATTGGAAAAAGGCTGTATATTGGTGATAGGATATGCACCGTCTGTGCTGATGGCGGTGTGCGAGGCGATCGAGAACGGGCAACTGCAACCGGCTTTGGTGATTGGAATGCCGATCGGGTTTAGTCATTCTCCGGTGGCGAAACGGCGGTTAGTGCGATCGGGCGTTCCTTATATTACGACGGTGGGGACTTTTGGCGGCGGGTTGTTGGCGGCGGTGGCTTTGAATGCTTTGGTTGAGTCTTTGATTGAAAAGCCGAATTGTCACTGTCATCTCAAGTGAAGATGGGATTTAGGTTGGTTGTGGCTTAATTTGTATTTGGCTGGTTTATATCAATTCCGGTGCGCCGGATTGATATCAAATCCCCGCTTTATCGTCTGTCTTGGTAAAGTCGAGTCAAGCTGCGAACAAATATCAGGGCAGTTTTGAGTTTTTCGACTCACAATCAACAGTCATGTCTGAGTGCAAGCGGAATTGATATCATACCGGATTTAGTTTTATTCCAGTGAACTTGCACTTTGTTTCTATGCCCGATCGGGATTTATGGTTTTCTCGCTACATTGTCCGAGGCGAAAGCCTTCCAATAAAGGGTTTCAAGCCCTAGATGGGGTTTTAGGTATTTTGCGGCAGAAGCGCGGGCAAATTGACACATCGGGCATTGACGGTTTCAATCCCTGATAGGGTTTTAGGTATTTTGCGGCTAATGTCCTCACCGGCATAGTCATCAATGGATTCGCAGTGTTTCAATCCCTGATAGGGTTTTAGGTATTTTGCGGCGTGCTGAAATTATTGATTCAAGGCTATCTGAGTAGTTTCAATCCCTGATAGGGTTTTAGGTATTTTGCGGCAATGCTCGAATAGAAGCCCTAGAGCTTGCGCTTGTTTCAATCCCTGATAGGGTTTTAGGTATTTTGCGGCTTGATTACTATGCGATTTCGCAAGCTCTATTTAGGTTTCAATCCCTGATAGGGTTTTAGGTATTTTGCGGCATGTGTTTAATCCGCGATCTCAAAGCAATGAATGTTTCAATCCCTGATAGGGTTTTAGGTATTTTGCGGCTAGTTTCTAGCCATGTCTTGAGTTCCGCAAACGCTAAGTTTCAATCCCTGATAGGGTTTTAGGTATTTTGCGGCCAGAAAATGTCTACGCCGCAACTTTGGGAAAAATCGTTTCAATCCCTGATAGGGTTTTAGGTATTTTGCGGCGATCCAAACCACTCGTCAGCCTGATTTTGTCGATGCTCGTTTCAATCCCTGATAGGGTTTTAGGTATTTTGCGGCCGCATCAAAAAGTACATTGCCGAAAAAGAAGCCCTGGTTTCAATCCCTGATAGGGTTTTAGGTATTTTGCGGCA
>NZ_JBARVX010000439.1:0-13238 GCF_049646505.1 Microcoleus sp. | reverse complement strand
AACACTACAACCGCACGGGCAGATTAACGCAGTTAGTGCTGGCGGGAATTTACATGGGAGTTGTAGCTTCTGCCTTAATTACTGAATTGATCGGCATTCATTTAATCTTCGGTGCATTTTTGCTTGGTGCTGCCATGCCCAAAAATGCCGGACTTACCAGAGAATTAGCTGAGAAAACCGAAGATTTTGTCCTAATATTTCTGCTGCCAATCTTTTTTGCTTACAGCGGTTTGCGTACTCAAATCGGCCTGCTCAACAGTCCTGAATTGTGGCTGCTGTGCGCCGCAGTTTTGGGAGTAGCAATTATTGGCAAATACTTCGGAACTTATGCTGCTGCTAGAGTCTGCGGCATTAGCAACCGCGAAGCTTCAGCGCTGGGCTGGATGATGAACACTCGCGGTTTGACTGAACTAATTGTGCTGAATATCGGTCTTTCTCTGGGTGTAATTTCGCCGGTGCTATTTACAATGTTAGTTATTATGGCGTTAGTCACAACTTTCATGACTTCGCCGCTGCTGGAGTGGACTTATCCCAAACGGTTAATTCGGTTAGATATTTCAGAAGTTAGCTCTGAGGATTCAGAATTAGAAGATTTACCAATTGCTAGTAGCAGCGAAGAAACAGTTAACAACTTGCTGAAAACTTATCGAATTTTAGTACCGGTTGCTAACCCTAGTACGCAGAAAGGTTTGCTGCAACTAGCGGTAGGGCTGGCGCTGCCGGCTGCGGGTGCGGGCGGTAACGATTTGCAGTCGGCGGCGGTTCATCCTCTGAGTTTGATCGAATTAAATGAGGATTATGCTTTTGAAAGTACGCCTGCGGAAGCCGATCGCATTATTCAAGAGCGCCGCTTGAAATTATCAGAATTAATTGATAGTTTGGAACTGCCGGAGGCGAGAAAATTCGTGCATCCAATCATTCGGGTTACTAAAGATGTGGCGCGGGAAACGGCGCAAATTGCGGAACTAGATCGTGCGGATTTGATTTTGGTAGGATGGCACAGGCCGACTTTTAGCAGCAACCGTTTGGGAGGGCGTGTCGGTCAAATTCTCAGCAGCGCTAAGGTGGATGTAGCCATTTTTGTTGACAGAGGCCGGGAACGGTTGAATAATTTGTTAGTGCCTTATGCGGCAAATATTCACGATGATTTGGGCTTAGAATTGGCGCTGAGACTGTTAGTTAATAGCCAGGAACGCCGTTTAACGGTGCTGCGGGTGGGGGTAAACGGGTTCGAGGGAAACGAGCTGAGTTACGAGTTTCAGCGAGTGATGGAACAGTTGCCTGTTGAGGTGCGATCGCGCATTGAAACTCCGATTGTGGAGGCTGCCGATCCAATTCAAGCGGTGATTGCTGCTTCTGTTAATGCTGATTTGACTATTGCGGGTACGAGTCGGGAGTGGGGAATTGAGCGCCAAACTTTGGGACAGTATACTGATGAATTGGCGGTGCAGTGTCATTCTTCGCTGCTGATTACCCGGTGTTATGTTAAAGCGCGATCGCACTTGGCTTCGGTACTTCCTCGAAGGTAGTCATTAGTCATTAGTCATTAGTCATTAGTCATTAGTCATTAGTCATTAGTTATTGGTTATTGGTTATTGGTTATTGGTTATTGGTTATTGGTTATTGGTTATTGGTTATTGGTTATTGGTTATTGGTTACTTGCTACGAATTCCCACTTTCCAATTCTCAATTCCTAATAAAAACTAACAACTAACAACTAACAGCTAACAGCTAACAGTCAACAGTCAACAGCTAACAGCTAACAGCTAACAGTCAACAGTCAACAGCCAACAGGTAGGGGCGATGCCCCCGTGCCCGCCCTCTTAGCCAACAGCCAACAGCCAACAGTTAACCGCCAAAATTATGCCTCACTTTAACATCAAAATGTTAACATTTTATAGTGTTTCTATCGCCTTTGTTGCGGTACTTTTTAAAGTAGTAACTGCTTACGGCGAAACAAATTTAAAGGCTCCTCCGGCACTTGCGGGAAGTTATCGCTTCGATGCTAACAGTTTGCCGGAATGTCTGAAATCTGATGCTTTGGTATTGACAATCGAGCAATCTGGTGTTTATTTGAACGGTAATTTGCGAAGTAGCAGCGAGGCCGATCGCCAAACAACAGCAGAGGAGAAACCTTCTTTAGGTGGTAAGTGGGAAACTCAAGGATTGAGCTTGTCGGGTGTGGTTCCTAATTTAGCCGGTTGCAGGGATTCCAGTGCGATCGGTCAAAACAGTTCTGTTAAACTGCGAGGAATTCTGGAGGGAGACACCCTCAAGGGAAAAATTAGTCTGACGGATGGGGCGGCGGCTACTGATTTTACGGCTCAAAGAGAAGCGGCGGCGAAACCGCAGAAGCAGGAACATTGATCGATCGCAATGAGAAATCGAGAATTGGGAATGGTCAAGTTCGATCGTCCTAGTCGGTTTCTCCCCGGCTTCGGCGGGAAATCACAAAGCTTTCAGGGATCGGCTGGGGAAACGGGCGGTGGACGATCGAACTCCTGCCACCGGATCTCCCCCGTGACGGTCGGTTGCTGCTAAATTTAAAAGACACATAAAAGTGATTGATAAAAATAAAGTATCCGAGAGGAGTCTTTGATTGAGAATTTGTCATGCCAGAGACCTCGGATAACCGTATAGTTTGTTTGGAATGGATGTTCCCGTGATCTTAATGCCGTCAGAAACTTTGCTTACCGAGTCAAACCCGTTGATTTTAGACAGTTTGCCAGACTTGTCGCCGAACGATGGCGGGTGTCCCCGTCGGGCTAGATTGCAAATTGATTTGATGTTGCTGGCGATCGAAGCCTTGTATCTCGGAGGGGCGGAAGAAATGCTGGCAGTGTCAAAAGACCTGGAATTGGAGTCAATTATCAAAAATCGGGTTGCCTTTTGGCAGATGCGGAATACTAACCCGCTGAGACTCTATACGCAGCGCCGCTCCCTGACGGTGGTAGAGGCAAAAGCGCTGGTGGCGATCGCCTGCAATATGGCGCGCAAGTTAACCGCGACAATTCGCCAGTTGCTGCTAGATTCGCAGCAGTTGCGATCGAGAAATATCCCCCTCAGCGAGAACTTGCAGCTTGCCGAGTATTTAGAACGCTTTCGAGCTCATTTTCGATCGCGCATGAACCCGAAGCGATCGGTAGTTGCAGCTTACAATTCCGACGACAAGCTCAACGAACTAGCTTTAAACTTGTTGAGCAAACTGCTATTTTGTACGGGAACAGCCGGAATGCAGCGCTTCTGGGTTAGCCTGTTTGATGGAGAAGTGGAATAAAAATGACTATTAGGCGTCAGTACAGTCTGCCAAATTGCACCTTAGTTTTAGAAGGGTTGAGCGATGGATCGGCAGCCAGCCAGTTAGATATGCGGCCGGTGCTTTCCATACTAATGAGCGCTGAATGCTACGTGAAAGGTTTGGGCGAGCCCCTCAGCGGGGGACGGGAGTTTTTTGAAAGCTTGGTGAGGGCTGTCAGCAGCTACGCTCAAGAATTTATGAGCGGAGTGCATTATCCCGATCGCTACGGCCCGAATTTGAGCATGGTGCAGTTGCAAAGAATTGACGGGAATTCGCACCGGTTGACCGTTCTACCCGCCGAAGCCGGCAGCGCCACCCAAATCGATCGAAAAACAGAAATGTCAGCAGAAGTAGATTTAACTACGGTACAGCTATTTGACTTGGTAGAGGCGATCGATCAATTTTTTGCCGACACCCAAACGCTGCCGGAATTGTCTCTGCAATTAACCCCAATTTCCAAGCGTTATATCAAATCGGCCGAACCTTTGGCGAAGCGGAGTTTGCCTGCTGTCGTGGGGGTGTCGAGTTTGGCATTGGCGGCGATGGCGTTTTTCTTGGTGCCGATACCGGAAGTCCAGCGCCCCAGAGATCCGGTGCGGCAGCCCAATCCTGCAGGACTGAATCAGGGCACGCCGAATCCCGGCGGTTCCGGTTCGCCGAATCCCACTCCCAGGCCTGCTGACGGTTTGCTACCTGGGGAGAGGACTCCGAATGTTGAACCGAATTCGCCGACTCCGAGCTCCACCCCGCAGTCGGAGGCTTCGCCAGAAAGCACGCCCAGTCCTGTTTCTGAAGCTTTGCCAAGTCCTGGTGCCGCAGCCGGGCCGATTACCGATCCGGCAGCAATCGAGCTGTTGAAGGGCCAACTTTCCCAGCAAATTGACGGAGTTTTGAAAACTCAGCCTGCGGTTGATGCGGAGTTGGTTTATCGGGTGAGTGTGGCCAAGGATGGGGCGATTGTCGGTTATAAGTCGGAGAATCCCGCAGCAGTCGATCGATCCGAAGCCCCGTTATCGGAATTGCTTTACAAACCGATTGGCACCAGGCCACCGGCGGAACCCCTAGCTGATTTCCGAGTAGTTATTGCACCGGGCGGCACTTTTGCAGTCACTCCTTGGTAATGGTTGATTGTTGACTGTTAACGGTTGACTGTTAACGGTTGACTGTTAACGGTTAACTGTTAACGGTTGACTGTTGACTGTTGACTCCAAAGACTTAAAATTGCGCCTATCTGAGGGTGGCAACTTGTCAGAATCATTCATGAATTGCCCCCTAGTTTATGATTCTGACGCAACCGGAAACGATATAATATCAAATCGCGTAGCATCGGAATGATTCAGATATATATTCTCTCCCTCTGTGTACTCTGTGTACTCTGCGGTTAAATCATTCCGATCCAAACGGAAACGATATAACATCACACTACAAACCAATTCCTCAACTCTGAGTCTGCGGAGGCAGACTTCGTTTTTGTAGAAGCGATTTCAATCGCCGAATCATCTTCGTTTAACAAGACACGGTTTCAACCGCCGTCTTTTTCTTATATGATAATTTGACTCAAAATCCTGTCGGCGCTACGGGCTCAATATCTCGATCGAATCCCCCGACTTGATTGGTGCGGATTATCCACAAAAACGCTCCCTGTTTTAATAAAACTTTAGCAATTTCATCTTGGGTGCGTCTGGGGAGCATCGTCCGGTAACTAATAGCAGCTTTTAGCAGGTTCGCAATCACCGAAAAAAAGCTTTTTTTACGTTCCGAATCGATCCCCACCAATCTCGTATTTTTGCGCCAATCTGGACGGACAATACCGAGGGGAATTAATACTTTTTCTAAACTCTCTCCCACAGCTACTAACTGATAAAATCTTTGGGTTTGTGCGTCGGCGGGATGTGTTTTCAGCCAATCTTGAATCTGAGGATTTGACTCGATTTCGGCAGTGATTTTTTTAATCGTAGCGTAAATTGCCTGACTCGAATCTTGGACGCAAGAAGTTGCTGGCGTGACTAAAGTTGCGCCGGTGCCGTCTCCGCTGCGGTAGCGCGCCATCATGATATCTAGTTGCTGGTTTAATTCCGTTAAAGGCGACAAAATGATTCCATCAAAATTGTAGTCGCAACACACGCAGTCTAATTTACAAACGATATCGCAAACCGGGCGATCGCCCAACCAGCCGCGCTGCAAATCTCCCATATAACTTTGCCATTTGCTAGAACCGGCGACAATTCCGTCGGGATTGTGGGCGTATACTTGTTTGTATTCTATGTCAAAACGCAGTTCATCGGTAAATCGATCGCGCACCACTTTTGCCAGTCCGAAAGAAAAATGTCCGGTGACAATTCCCAGCGGTGCAAATTCGCCTTTTTTGCCGCCGATACCGCCGAAACTGTGAATCGCGATGCCGATATCTCCTTCTTGCCAAGGAGAGTTTAAAGCATTTTCTGCCGCCTCGTTTGGCATTAACAATACTTTTTTCGCTTTGCCTTTTTGAGCTTTTGTATCTAACCAGTTTTCATCTTCTAAATAAGCGAGAGATTTTTCAAGTCCGAAATGTGTTTCATCTGGTATTAACTGAGTAATTTTGCGCGGTTCGATTGCCTGCACTACAAAAATACTTTCTTCATCTCTTTCGCCGTAAATGTACCAGCCGTCTGGATTTAATGGCGATTGTTCTATCAGGTAATTGGTAGACCTCGCTATGCCATTTTGGTCGGGCTGTACTTGCGGAATCCGAATGATTTCGGCTGCACCGTCAAATTGTTGAGATGTTTTGTTGAAATGCCGGACAATAAATTTATTGCTGTCGGGTTCTTGGCGCTGTAAAATTGAAACTAAGGCGCAAAAACGTCCGATAATTTGTACTGGTTCGCGATCGATAATTAGTTCCGGCTGGCCGCTGCTGTGGTTGATGGCAATCACCGGCCTCCGCAGCATCACAGTCACGCTGTCTTCGAGTCTGCTACCCGCTAAAGTTTCCAAAGGGCCGACATTTCGCCAGCCGTTCAACCTATCTGGATGGATGTTACCCGATTTTTGACTTTTTTTAGTTTGTTTTGTGAAGTTGATATCTTGAGTGACTGCGTGGACAAAAAATTGAACTTGGCGATTTGCCAACCACTTCAAAAATGCTGTTTTGCCAATGAATTTTTGGTATTTTTTCGGGGCATTTATTACTTCTAAAAACACTGTATCGTAGGGCTGGCGCTGTTCCGGGGAAGGCAAAATTAAGCGCCCTTGCCAAAGAGCGATCGGCTGGTAGAGATGGGCAACCGCTGTTGAACTTTCGCAGGTTATCTCCGGCTCTACCGCTTCTAAAATATCATTTTCTGCTCCCCAAGCAGCATTGAATTTTCTGTTGTTTTCTACGAACTGCGGTTCTAAAAAAATGTTTTTAGCTTCATATATGTTTGCAGTTAAATTGCCTGTTTTCCGGGTAATTTTCTGTAGGTAAAAATAGCGGCTTCCCTCAAATTTTGCCTGCAACCAATTGATGAAAATCCGAATAAAAATAAAAGCTGTCAAGCCGAAAACGACAGCCAAAATTATCAGCCCCAGAGTCAAAAGAAATTGCTCGAAAGATTGACCGGAAAGTAAAATAAGTGTGGGTCTGATAAAATAAGATGCTGCCATAAGTGAGTCCACATAATTAAACGCAAGATATAGATGGCTAAAAAGTTTGCTGCACAAGCATTCTTCCTTCTTCCTAATGACGTTGTACGGAAAGCTCGGAGACGACAGCACTAATGACTGATGACTAATGACTGATGACTGATGACTGATGACTAATGACTAATGACTAATGACTTCTACTTAATATCTAAAAACGAGTTTTAGGTTCGATCCAGTCTGTGCTGGCTTGAGTGCCGAAAACTAGGGGTTTGTCTTCGCTGACAGCTACCGTTTGCCCTGTCATATCTACTGCACAAAGAGGCCAATGCCGATCGCCCAAATGGCCGGCGCGGAACAGAACTTGTCCGGGGCAAACTTGACTCCAACCCAACAGTACAGCATGAGTGTAAAGACTGCGAGCGGGAGCAACGGTATAAGTGTAATTATCATTTTTATCCCAAATTACCGCGTAGTCCGACATATCCGAAGAGTTGAACAGCGCTTCAAATTCGCGGGCGAGAACCTGGGAACCCTCTTGATTCCAAGCAACAGGTACTAAAATGGCGATCGTCCCGGACATATCGGTGTCGTCGCTAGCATACATTCCGCTTTCCGCCAGCGGCGAAGCAGCCGCCACTGTTTGCAGTTCCCCGGTTTTGAGATTTTCCACAAACATCACGCTGCTAACCCTACACTGGGCTAATTCCGGCTGTACTTGCAACTCAATTCGACTGTAAGCCGCGTATTGGCCGTTAGTTGAAACTAGGGAAGGACTTCGATAGTAGCGGAGGCCTGTGCCTGCAGTGGAGCTCACTTTAGCATGAGTGGCGCCGATCCATTCCCAAGGAACGGGATAAGGGCTATTTAAAGGGTCAGTCATCGGTTTTTTTTCCAAAAGTTTTACAGCATTATCCAACAAATTCAGGCTGACACGCCGGGACTAGAAACCGGGTTTCTGTTTCGATGCTTCGCCGCTAAACCCCAGATTTGGAGAAACCGGGTTTGTTTTTGAGATTGTAGATTTTTCCACCAATCTAAACTCAAATCGAATATTCTCAAATCCGATAAGCTGTTTGTCGGACAAATAAACATTGTATGTTCAGGGCGGGCGAGACACCCCACAAGACGGGGAATTGTTTTTTTGACATATAATTTATCTGCCACCACAGCTTAGGTAAGATAGTATCGAAATTAATCTGGTATGTGTGTTCAGAGGGAGGCAATATGAGGCCATCTTTTAATCAAAAACCTTCAATCCCCCCGATTCGCGTCTCCAAGTCGCGGGGACTAGGTTTGTTTTTGCTGTCGCTGATATTTCGACTGCTGCTGCTGGGGGTAGGCGGCGGTTTTGCGTGGGTATTGGGGATGACGATCGCCCAAATTTATCCTTCTAACACCGCCCAGATGCCACTAGCCGAGAGATTGCTGCGCCTAACTCAAAATTTGACCCCCAGCCCGAAACGCGCCCCAGGCAGCCAAATTCCGGCGCTTCCCGCACCAACTGCTACACCCGTTCCCCAATCAAAAGTCAGTCCTGCCGAGAGAGAGAAATTGCAGGGAGATTTGAGACAGTTGCAGGGCGAGCTCAACGCGCTGATTGGCCGCACGGCGGCTTTGGAGAGTCAGTTGGGTAGCAGCCGCCCGACGGAAACTTTGGAAAAGCGTTTGCAGTTGATGTCGCGGGAATTGGCAGCGCCGGATGCGGCGGCAACTCCTGCGCCTGTTTTGCCCGCGATTGGCAGCAGCCCGAGTCTGAACCCTGAAACTGTGAATGCTGCGCCACAGAATGGCAACAATCCGGTGTTTGGAGGAGATGGGCTGATGGTGACTCTCCCCAGCGATGTTTTGTTTAATACTGGCAGCATTTCTTTGCGCGCGGGCACGAGTGCGATTTTGGACAATTTGGTGGCGGATTTACGCAGTTATGAGGGGGCAACGGTGCGGGTTGCCGGCCACACTGACGACGGGGGGGAAGTGGTGGAAAATCGCAATGTGTCGTTGGCGCGGGCTCAGGCTGTGGTGCAGTATTTGTCTGGGGCGATCGATCGCAATTATCATTGGGTGGCGATCGGCTATGGGGAAAGCCGCCCTTTGGTGGATAATAGTTCTGATATCAATCGGCAGCGCAACCGCCGCATTGAAGTGGCAATTAGTCCTTAGTCATTAGTTATTAGTTATTAGTTGTTAGTTGTTAGTTGGTAGGGGCGGTGCCAAGAGTGCCCGCCCTCTTAGTTTTTGGTTGTTGGTTGTTGGTTGTTGGTTGTTGGTTGTTGGTTGTTGGTTGTAGATACTACACTGATTTATCAGTATTTGATTGATAGTTCAACCGCAGATTTAACTGGTAGGGTGCGTCGCTATCAAAAATCCCTGAATTTGACAAACAATACCCTAGCGACGCACCGGACAATCATTGAGGAAATAATATCAATTCCGGTTGTACTCCTCATGATGTTAACTGTTAACTGTTAACTGTTAACTGTTAACTGTTAACTGTCAACTGTGAATCGAACAACTGAAACTTGCACCGAGATAGGTGGTGACTTGTAAAAATCATTCATGAATCGCCCTCTAATTTATCACCTGACAATGCAGCCGGAAACGATATAAGCGCAATTTTTGGGTAAGAAGACTTGCGATCGTGAATGCTATAAGGTGCGGATATGTGAGATTTTCGATATTTCGTTAAGAATTTTTTAGGCAACGCACCTTACCAGTATGTTCCGCGATCGAGCCACAACCTGCTGTCACGCCGAAGGTGTCAGAGGAGGCAAGTCAGAATTATTTTTGGCTTGATTTATTGCCTCTCGATGTTCGCCTCTAAGCTTCGGTTTTAAATACAAGTTCTCAATCAAAGCAGCCACCCCCGCGAACCAAGGCGGCACAATGATTGCGCCGATAATTCCCAATACTTGCACGCCTCCCAAGACGGACAGCAATTGATACAAAGGATGCACGCCAACCGAGGAACCAACCAGCAAAGGATCGAGCACGTAAGTTTCCAAGTTTTGGATAATTACAAATAACAGCAATACCCACAAAACTAGCCAGCCACCTTTAGCTAATGCTACGATTAATGCTGGTACTGCACCCAAAACTGGGCCGATGAAGGGAATTAGGTTGGTAACACCTGCGATCGCACCCAAGCCTAAAGCAAATTCCGGCATTCCTAAAACGCTCAAACCTGTGGTAATAAATATCCCTAAAATCCCCGAAACCAACACTCGCCCCCGAATATAACTCCCCATTCTTTGACCGATTGGCGTTGCTTGGGCGGCTAATTTTTCATCCCAAGGTTTGGGGAAAAACTGCACTAAGCTTTTAATTAATGTGTTGCTGTCGGCAACCATGTAACCTGAAATAAATAATGCTAAAATTAAGCTGAAAACACCTCCTAAAATGCCTCTAGTTAAACTGTACGATCGCAAAATTAGTTGTTGGCTAGATCTAATCAGCCAATTCGTCAGCGATTGAGTGTCCACCAACTGACCCACCAGCGCCGGGGCATCGTCGGTGAGGCGGCTCAATAGATTAGTTGCTACAGTTTCCAGACTTTTAACGTAAACTGGTAGCAGTCGCACCAGTAACTGGATTTGCTCGATGATTGTCGGGCCGATTAACACTACCGCCCCGCTGAATCCGCCGATCAGAGTTAGATAAACCAGAATCACCGCCAGCCAGCGGGGAAGGCGCATGGTTTCGGCCCAATTGACGATCGGGACGATCGAAGCGGCGAGCACGACTGATATCATCAGAATTACTAGCAGGCTCCGCAATTGCCACAGCAGCACTAGCAGCAAGGACGATGCTACAATGAGCAGCAAGTTTGGTATAGAAATTGTAATCCGCTGTTCTGACATGATTATTCTGACAAAATTGAGTAATGATATTGTTGTCGATCGTATCACTCTCTATTTTATGATAAACAATATGATATAAATAATATAATTAAGATTATGAATTCGCTATTAAAACCCGTTGAATGGATCGGCAGTTCCCGTGACGACTTGCGCGAGTTTCCTGAAGATGTCCAGCAAATTATGGGTTTTGCTTTGTACCGCGCTCAACTGGGTAAAAAGCATCCTGATGCTAAACCGCTTAAAGGATTTAAAGGTGCTGGCGTTCTAGAAATTGTTGAGAATTTTGATGGAGACACTTACCGATCGGTATACACCGTAAAATTTGAAGGAATAGTCTATGTTCTTCATGCTTTTCAAAAAAAATCAAAGCAGGGAATTGCTACCCCCAAGCAAGATATAGATTTGATTGAATCTCGACTTAAGCGTGCCAAAGAACACTACAAAAAATATTTAGAACAGCAAGAATTGGAGGAACAAAATGACTGAAGAAATCAAAGTGCATTCCAGTAGTGGAAATGTTTTTGCTGATTTAGGGCTAGCCAATCCAGAGGAATTACTGATTAAGGCAGAACTAGCTCATCAGATTAGTGAATTAATTTCGGAACGCCAACTAACCCAGAACCAAGCAGCAAAGCTATTAGGAATCGATCGACATACACTCTCAGCATTGATGCGCGGTAAATTATTAGATTTCTCTACGGAACGCCTATTTCGTTTTCTCAACGCACTCGGCAGCAACGTAGAGATTCGGATTGCCCACTCGCCACCAAATGTTCAAGCTAAAACTCACATTGTCGTTGCATCATAAGTAAACAAACAAGTAAAAAATTAAACGATTAATATGCAATCACCACCTTCAAATCAAGATTTGTCAACCATTTCGTCGATCGAATCACCAACGCTATTTTACGAATGGCAAAATTATCGCTGTGCTTACGATGTTTACAACCCAAATACTGCGATCGAAAATAGCATCCCTTTGTTATTGATTCATCCCATAGGAGTTGGATTGTCAAGAGTATTTTGGCAGAGATTTTGCGAAAATTGGTACAAAGCAGGGAACACTAATCCGATTTACAACCCCGATCTTTTGGGGTGCGGAGATTGCGAAATGCCTGCTGTGGCTTGCTATCCTGACGATTGGGCGGCACAGTTGCAGTTTTTCTTGGAGACTGTAGTGAAAAAACCTGCGATCGTCCTGGTGCAAGGTGCTTTACTGTCTGTAGCCTTGGAATTAGCAAAAATTCAGCAGGAAAGCGGCTCTAATTTAATCCACGGATTAGTCCTCGCCGGGCCTCCAGCTTGGGCGGTGATGAACAAACATTCGACAGAGAGACAGCAAAGAATCGTCTGGAATTTGTTAGATTCTCCCTTGGGAAACGCTTTTTACCGCTACGCCAGACGCGCTGAATTTTTGCGATCTTTTTCTGTTAAACAACTGTTTGGCGATGCGGCAAATGTTGACAGCGAATGGTTGGAAGCTTTGCAGGCTGGGGCGGCAAATCCTGACAGCCGTCATGCGGTTTACTCGTTTTTAGCGGGGTTTTGGCGGCAGGATTACAGCAGTACGATTCAAAAGTTCGATCGCCCGGTACTCGTTATCATGGGAGAAAAAGCCTCAAGCATCAGTCAATCGGGTAAAGAAGAAAAACCAGAGGAAAGACTAGCCCAATATTTGGCTAACTTTCCCAACGCAGAGGGTTTATTAATGCCGGGGCGCAACGTTTTACCCTACGAATCCACCCCAGAATTTGTCGGCGCGGTTGCCGAGTTTGTGAATGGGAATTTGCAACCGCAGATATCAGCAGATAAACGCAGATGAACGCGGATGGAATTTCATCTGCGTTAATCTGCGTGCATCTGCGGTTAAAAAATGCAAATTTCAACTGCGGTGCCAGATTGTTGTACCATCCTTTTGGTCAATCAAAGTAATGCCATTATCCTTAAGTTCATTGCGAAGGCGATCGCCCTCAGCGAAATTCTTAGCTTTTCGGGCATCTTTCCGCTGCTGAATCATCACCTCAATCTCCCCATCACTCAAACCGCCAACCGCATCATCGCTGTCAGCTTCCGGCTGAACTTCCAACCCCAAAACCCCCGCCAAACTCACCAAAGTCAGCCAATGAAGCTGCAACAATTCCGGCGATGTGTCAGTTTTGCCTTGATGCACCAAAATATTGCTTTCCTTACCCAATTCCTTAGCCAATTCAAACAAAACAGCCAAAGCAGCCGGAGTATTGAAATCATTATCCATCGCGGCTTGAAACTGCTGCACAGCATTAGTATCTTGTCCGGTTTTCTCAACATCCCAACTCAGTTTATCGGCATATCGGAGCCCAAAAAGCAAGCCTTCATTGATTGTATTCCAGCCATTTCTAGCAGAGGCGATCGCCTCTTCAGTAAAATCAATCTGACTGCGATACTGCGCCATAAACACAAACAGCCTCACCGCCATCGGTTCCACCGCTTTTGCA
>NZ_JBARVX010000438.1:0-3000 GCF_049646505.1 Microcoleus sp. | reverse complement strand
CAGTTAAAGATTTACTCGTTACCAGGCTCTGTTTACTCGTTACCAGGCTCTGCCTGGTAACGCAGATCCAGAGGCTCTGCCTCCTTTTTTCGCAGCCGAGGCAGAGCCTCTGGACATCGGTTCCCAGGCAGAGCCTGGGAACCAGTTAAACTCAGTAAATTTAGTGTACAGCTTGAGAGTGCAGCGCCTTCTCCACCGCCTGCAAAGCCCGATCGACTTCTGCAGCAGAGACAATCAGAGGCGGCACAAACCTCAACACTTTCGGCCCAGCGGGAACCAACAGCACGCCAGCGGCGATCGCAGATTTGACAATATCAGCCGAAGTCAGCGCAATATCTGCCTGCAATTCCAGCCCCACAATCAAACCCCAGCCGCGCACCTCAGCAATCAAATGCGGATGTGCAGCCGCCAGCTTGTTGAGGCCAGCTTTCAACTGTTCCCCGCGCTGCTGCACGTTTTCCAGAATGTTTTCCCTTTCTAAAGTTTGGCAAACGCACAAAGCAACAGCGCAAACAAAAGGATTGCCGCCAAAAGTGCTGGCGTGACTTCCCGGTTCAAATACATCGCAGAAAGATTTGCACAGCATAGCGCCGATCGGGATACCGCCGCCCAACCCCTTCGCCGACGTAAAGATATCCGGTTCAATCCCCAGGTTTTCGTAGCCCCAATATTTGCCGCTGCGCCCCATCCCGACTTGCACTTCATCGAGAATCAGCAAAATCCCTTTTTCGTCGCAAATTTCCCGAATGCGCTGGAAGTAGGCGATATCTCCAGGCCGAACTCCGCCTTCACCTTGCAGCGCTTCCAGCATAATTGCAGCTACTTGGCGTTCATCTTTGTCGAGTTGTTCGATCGCCAGTTCGATCGCGCTGATATCGTTGTAAGGCACATAGTGAAATCCCGGAACCAACGGACTAAAACCCTTCTGGTATTTCGGCTGTCCCGTTGCGGTAATTGTCGCCAAAGTCCGCCCGTGGAAACTCGCCACGGCGGTAACGATCGTCGGATTCGAGATATTTAATTTTTCGTGGGCGTACTTGCGCGCCAGTTTAATTGCCGCTTCATTAGCTTCCGCGCCGGAGTTGCAAAAGAAAGCTCTGTCAGCGCAAGAATGGTCTACAAGCCACTTCGCCAGCTCGCCCTGTACGGGGATATAATATAGGTTAGAAACGTGGTGAAGAGTCTGAATTTGCTGAGTTACCGCTGCAATCATTGCCGGGTGGGCGTGTCCCAGAGTGCAGGTAGCAATACCCGCCACAAAATCGAGATATTCGCGACCCTCGGTATCCCAAACGCGGCAGCCGAGGCCCCGTTCTAGGGCGATCGCAAAACGCCCGTAAGTAGTCATTACATAGCTGTCGAAGCTTTCAGAACTGAACAAACCGGCTTCGGCTTCCACGCTTTGTTCTTTTAGTAAGGTTTCTGGACTCACGAACGGCTCCTTAACAGATAATATCTAGACCTCGATTGTACGGTAAAATTCCAGCTTCGCGGTGCAGGCTGTTACTTTTGTCATAAAATCATAACAGTAACAGCAATTAATCCTTCACAAATCTACTGATGAGTTATTACATTTCTCCTAACTTTCTAGATAAAGTTGCGGTGCACGTCACTAAGAACTTTTTAAATTTGACTGGGGTAAGAGTTCCCCTAATTTTGGGAATTCACGGCCGCAAAGGAGAAGGCAAAACTTTTCAAACCGAACTGGTTTTTCGGCGGATGGGCTTTGAACCGGTGATGATATCTGGCGGGGAATTAGAAAGTCCCGATGCTGGAGATCCGTCGCGTTTAATTCGCTTGCGCTACCGGGAAGCTGCGGAGCAAATTCGGGTGCGCGGCCAGATGTGCGCCATTTTTATTAACGATTTGGATGCCGGTGCTGGCAGGTTTGATACTACTACTCAATATACCGTAAATACTCAGATGGTTAATGCCACTCTGATGAATATTGCGGACAATCCAACTAACGTGCAGTTACCGGGAAGTTATGACAGCACGCCGCTGCACCGAGTGCCGATTATTGTCACCGGAAATGACTTTTCAACGCTGTACGCGCCGCTGATTCGCGACGGGCGGATGGAAAAGTTTTATTGGGAACCGAGCCGGGATGATAAAATTGGGATTGTTGGCGGAATTTTTGAGTCGGATAAATTGTCAAAAGCCGAGATTGTGGGGTTAGTCGATAATTTTCTCGATCAGTCGATCGACTTTTTTAGCGCTTTGCGATCGCGCATTTACGACGAACAAATCCGCGACTTCATTCACAAAGTAGGAATCGAGCGAGTTTCCAAGCGTTTGGTAAACACTGTGGAAGCACCGCCGGATTTCCAAAACCCGAATTTCAGCCTCGCTCATTTATTAGAAATGGGCAGTTCGATGGTAGGCCAACAAAAGCGGATACAGGAAATGCGCTTAGTAGATGAATACAACCAATCGCGGCTTTTTAACGTTCAAGGAACCGTCAATGTTCCTGCTGCTGCGCCAACGCAGAATCAACAAAACGACCCATCCTCAAAATATTATAAAGCTTACGTCGAGCCAAGTTCAGAAGTTAGTAACGGTCAAGCAGCGCGGCTGAGTTCCGAGGTATTGGAACAAGTGCAGCAGTTGTTAGCAAGGGGCTGCAAAATTGGCATGGAATATGCAGATAGTCGCCGATTTAAGACTGGTTCTTGGCACAGTTGCGCGATAAGTCAAAACGGAAAAGAAAAAGATGTAATTGCGTCTTTAGCAACTTGTTTGGCGGAACACGGCGGCGAATACGTGCGGCTGATTGGTATCGATCCAAAAGTCAAGCGCCGGGTAGTTGAAACCATTATTCAGCGACCACAGTAGGCTGTGCTTCGGCGCACCTTACAAATTCAAGAAGACTGGGCGGTTTCAAGAGACTGTTGGCGAATTAAAAAAGGGTGAAACCAAACATCCCATAATCATGGAAAAAAACTATGATGAGGCAGAGGGAAAAAGAGCAGAAAAACGAGAGTGCCGGGTCAAGCCAAT
>NZ_JBARVX010000437.1:0-4839 GCF_049646505.1 Microcoleus sp. | reverse complement strand
GTTCGCGGATGCCGTCAATGTCTACGGGAGGGGCTGCGATGAATGCAGTGATGTAGCAGATTGTGGCTGTCAGTAGTGTAGGAATCATCAGGACGCCGAACCAACCTACATATATGCGGTTGTCGGTCGAAGTGACCCAGTTACAAAACTGGTCCCACAGGTTGGCGCTTTCGCGCTGCTGTAAGGTGGCTGTCATGTATTTATGATTGCGTTATTTGGTTTTCAATGTTCGGATGATGTTTCTATTATTAACGGTATCGTTGCCGTTTGTAAAGGGGTTTGACGGCAGCATAACTGATGAGAGTGATAAGTAAAGCTGATGAGCGTGACTGGTGGGCGAAAACACATCACAGGGCGACTAGCTTGGGCGCATCCTATCCTTAACGCGGAGCGGGAGTTACCGGAGGTGGAGAAGGTACAGGTGGTGGATCGATCGGCAGTGGAGGTGCAGGATTGCGAGCTGGTGCAGCACTGCCGAACTGCTGGAGTTGTTCGGGGGTGAGCGATCGCAAAATTCTCAGTCCGAGAGTGTTTCGAGAGATGCTTAGAGCGTAGTTCGGCTGTAAATACGGGCGGAAATTTGATTTGTTGTTCAAATAGGTTTCCATGAAGGCTACGCTGAGTCCGTTGAGGTAGCGGCGGGCTAAAGCTGGTTCGGGCCCGACGACTTCTGGTGGTGGCAGAAAGACGCTTTGAGGGGATTCCTCGATGGTTGAGAAGTGTGTGCCGTTTTCGAGGACTACTAGATATTTGTTGGGCGATGTCAGCCAAGTGAAGGGTTGAATTTGTTCGAGCAAAGCTGGGGCGACTGTATCGGCGCTGCCTGCGATTACCATGACTGGGATTTGGATTTGGCTGAGGCTTGTTTCTCCGAGAATGCTGCTGGCGATCGGGTTGATGGCGATCGCAGCTTTGATGCGCGGATCGCTGAAATTGTACTGGTTGCGCTCTAGGCTGCGGGCGCGGCACTGCAACAGCAGGGAAAGGTTCCAAGTTTCGTTTTCTCGCTGGCAGTCTTTGTCTAGCCGTGCAAAGTTAATCCCCGCCCCGGCTAATGTTAAAGCTGTATAGCCGCCGAAAGACTGGCCGATGATGCCGACTCGCTGCAAGTCGAGCTGCCCTCGGTAAGCGGGATTGGTTGTCGAAAGTTTGGTTAAATAATCGAGCAAGTCTTTGATGTCGAGGGGGCGGTTGACAAATTCTGCTGGTTCTGTTACTTCGTTGGTTTTGCCTGTTACTAGGTTTTGGATTTGTTGGGCGTTGCTGCCGGGATGTTCGGGGACGGCGACGGCAAAGCCGTAGGAGGCTAGGTGTTTGGCTAAATACTGGAAGGAAAGGCGATCGGAACCTAAACCGTGAGAAATTACTACGACAGGGGCCGGTTGCGGGCTGCCCTGCGGCAGGTAAATGTCCATATCAAAGGTACGATCGCGATTTGGACTTGTCAGAGTTACCGATGATTTTTTCCAATTATAGGGGCCCTTTTCCTGGATCTGTAGCATTTCGGCGGGCGGTATCCCAGACTCCTCGGCTGCTTGTGTTTCCGACAACTGGGCGACTCCGGCAAGCGTCCGATTGGAACGGTTGATCAGCGATGTTAGCTGGTTGGCGATACTAAAGCCGCGGGCAACGTCAATTCTGATGCCGTAAGTGGGGAATTTCCGCAGCACGTTGAGAATTGTCAGGCCTTCTGGATCTGAGGCAGCTAAAATCAAGGCGGCTCGGATAGCATAAAATCCCGGCTGCCTAGCTTTGGTTTGAATTACTCTGCCCAAACGTTGTAGCAGCACTTCTCCTTGAGGCGTGTAGAGGAATTGGGCGATCGTCACGTGGCTGATTTCAGCTTTCGCTTGCAGGGCATTGCGAATCTCAGCTAGCTGCGATTTTTTGGCGTACTGAGCAATGCCGTCCAAGTTCGAGTCTATTTTGCCTTCTTTGGCGAAGAGTGCCAGGGATTCGATCGGAACTGATTGTTCTAGCGGCCCGTAATTTATGTAGATTCGCTCCGCGCCAAAAGCTGGTGCAGCGGTGCAAACAGCCGTGAATGCAAACAATCCTAGGTATTTTGGGGCGATCGGCCGCCGAGTGCCAAGGACAGCAGTGAAGAGGCTCGGAAACAGACAGTTCATAACTTTCATGCGTAGAAATTCTAATAATTAGTCGGTGAAACGATGCAAATTGTTTCGCCAAGATTTAATGCCGAAAAATCTATCGGTTGCTTCGGAAATTAGGTTATCGTGGGAAGCATAGCCTGAGAATAATTTTTTGACCTGAAAACACTAGCTGAAATTTTAAATTCAATGCCGAGGGGCAAGTCGATTGAAGGATTGATTGAGGAATCAGACATTTCCGGGGCAAATGAATCTGAAAACTCGAACAGAAGTCTCAAATTTGAGGCTGCCAACGACAGGATTCGGGTGCTTCTATCTGTCTTTGGGCGAGGGGTCAAACCTACAGCCATGCCCATTGATTATTTTTTCAGCTATCCAAGATATTTGCGATCGAATTTGTAACTAAAGTTTGAGTGAGAGAATTTATCATGTTCAATGCAACCGCTATCCTGATTGACGCTTTTGTACAAGAGCTGCAGGCCGGCTACCGCCGCACCTACGGCAAGTACAAGCCTGACTACCCTGAAATTATCGCCTGGGCGGGGACGATGGCTCTGGAAAATATCGCTAACTGCGACGCTCTCTACCACAACGTCGAACACACAATGCTCGTGGCATTGGTGGGGCAAGAAATTCTTCGCGGCAAGCATATTCGCGAAGGGGGAGTGTCGCCGGAAGATTGGCTCCACTACCTGATCTCCCTGCTGTGCCACGATATCGGCTACGTCAAAGGTGTTTGCCGCCAAGACCAAGAAGCTGTCGGACTCTACGCTACGGGTATTGACGGGGGCATGGTTTCTGTACCCGTCGGCGCTACTTCTGCCAGTTTAACTCCTTATCATGTCGATCGAGGAAAACTCGTAATTGACGAACGCTTCGGCGGCCACACCTTAATTGATGCCGAACAAATCAAGCGCAATATTGAGTTGACACGCTTCCCAGTTCCTGCTAGCGAAACTCATCAAGACAGAAACAATTATTCTGGACTCGCCAGGGCCGCCGATTTGATCGGTCAGTTGAGCGACCCCAATTACCTGCGAAAAATCAGTGCGCTGTTCTACGAATTTGAAGAAGTCGGCACTAATAAAATCTTGGGCTACAAATCTCCCGGAGATTTGCGGCAAAATTACGCCAAGTTTTATTGGAACGGAGTTTTTCCCTACATTCCAGCAGCTTTGAACTACTTGGAATTAACCCAGGGCGGCAAACAAATCATTGCCAACCTTTACGCTAACGTGTTTCAAGTAGAACACGCTGAACCGCTCGCTTTCACCAAGCCAAACGCTGAAGAATTCACCAAATCTCGCAGCAACGGCAACTTGAACGGCGAACACAACAGCGATCGCCTTCAACCTTCCACCTCCGGGGATAACAAGAAATTTAGCGAGTTTGCCGATCTAAATTTGTGAGAAATTTATCAACATAATTCAGCAGCTATAAACGCCAGTTATAATTACAATAAATGGTAAATTGATAGCTGCTGAATTTTTGATTGAGTGATAACATAAGTAAGGAATGATGTTAACAGTTAAGCTGTCGCGCATTTAAATTCCAGATTGCTCGTTACCAGGCTCTGCCTGGTAATGCAGATGCTTTGGCTCTGCCTCTCTTTACCCCGCCACTTTTGAAGAGAGAAAAGTGTAACAAATGTTTAAAAAATTAAAGTCTTGTTCCTAAGAAATCCTTGTTGTTTAGAGAGAGTTAAGTGATGACAACCAACAACATAGAAGTCGTTTTTAGCTTTGATACAACAGGCAGTATGTATCCTTGCTTGACGCAAGTTCGCCGGAAAATCAAAGAGACGGTAACGAGACTGCTCGATGAAATTCCTGGCATTCGGATTGGCATTATTGCTCACGGGGACTATTGCGACGCTGGCAGCACTTACGTGACTAAACACCTCGATTTGTCCGGCGATGTCGGCAAGATTTGCAATTTTGTGCAAAATGTAGAACCAACTGGCGGCGGCGATGCTCCCGAATGTTACGAATTAGTTTTGCGCGAAGCTCAGTCACTTTCTTGGACTCCAACTAATTCCAAAACATTGGTGCTAATTGGCGATGACATCCCGCACGCACCCGCTCAAACTCCTCAAAAACTTAACTGGCGTCAGGAAGTAGATAAGTTAGCACAGATGGGAATTGCCGTGTACGGCATCCAAGCTCTCAACCGCAAACACGCTACTTTATTCTACAAAGAACTAGCCGAAAAATCTGGCGGTTTTCACCTCAACCTCGACCAATTTTCCTACATCACAGATTTGTTTTTAGCAGTTTGTTACCAACAGTCATCTAACGAACAACTGCAAGCTTACGAGCAAGAAGTTGTCAGTGAAGGTCGCATGAGCCGCGGATTAAACAAGATGTTTGATACCATGCTGAAGCGGGAAGGCGCTGCTGTTTACGAATCAGCAGAATTGCGAACCGTAAAACCGGGGAGATTTCAGATTTTAGAAGTAGATAACGAGATTTCAATTAAAGCTTTTGTGCTGGAGAATGGCTTGGCTTTTAAAACCGGGCGCGGGTTTTATGAGTTTACTAAAACAGAAACTATCCAAGGTAAGAAAGAAATTGTGCTGATGGAGCGTTCGACAGGGGATTTATTTGAAGGAGAAGCGGCGCGAGAAATGTTGGGTTTGCCAATGGGGGAGACTGTGCGCCTCAAACCGAGCAATCTCGAAAAGTATGCGGTTTTTGTGCAAAGTACCTCGGCGAATCGCAAGCTGATG
>NZ_JBARVX010000436.1:0-10058 GCF_049646505.1 Microcoleus sp. | reverse complement strand
TTCCTAGGCTCTGCCTGGGAACCGATGGCCAGAGGCTCTGCCTCGCGAGGTGCGATGAAAATTCGAGGCAGAGCCTCGGGATCTGCGTTACCAGGCAGAGCCTAGTAACGAGTAATTTAATAACTCATAATTATTCCATGAAAATTACCCTTCCAGAACTATCTTTAGTCGTTCTCATCGGTGCATCCGGTTCCGGTAAATCTACCTTTGCCAGCCAACATTTCCTACCTACAGAAATCATTTCATCGGATTATTGCCGGGGGCTGGTTTCCGATGACGAAAACAATCAAGCTGCAACCAGCGATGCTTTTGAATTACTGCACTTTATCGTTGCTAAACGGCTAGCAGCAGGGCGATTAACTGTTATAGACGCGACAAATGTTCAGCCGGAAAGTCGCAAACCTTTGTTAGAATTAGCTCGAAAATACCATTGCATTTCGGCCGCAATTGTGCTAAATTTACCCGAAAAATTGTGTGCCGATCGCAATCAACAACGTCCAAACCGCAACTTCGGCAGTCACGTAGTTCGCCGCCACGTTCAGAATTTAAAGCGATCGCTCAAATCTCTCGATCGCGAAGGATTTCGCTACGTTTACATCCTCCGTTCCCCAGAGGAAATCGACGCGGTAGAAGTCGCAAGACAACCGCTGTGGAACAACCGCAAAAGCGAGTCCGGCCCGTTTGACATCATCGGCGATATTCACGGCTGCTGCGGCGAATTAGAGCAATTGCTGCAACAGTTGGGCTATCAAATTGTGGAAAAAACCAGCGAGTCCGGCTTCTGGGATTTTCCCACCTACGCGCACCCAGAAGGGCGCAAAGCCGTGTTTTTGGGCGATTTGGTCGATCGGGGCCCGCGCATTCTCGACACCCTCAAACTCGCCCGCAACATGGTAGTTGCAGAAACAGCTTTGTGCGTCCCCGGCAATCACGACATTAAATTGCTGAAAAAACTCAACGGCAAAAATGTCAAAATCAATCACGGACTCGAACAAACCTTAGCAGAAATAGCAGCTTTGCCCGACGAATCCCGCGAATCTGCTGCCACAGAAATACGCACATTTATAGACAGTTTAATCGGTCATTACGTCCTCGACGGCGGCAAATTAGTCGTCGCCCACGCCGGGATGAAAGCAGAATTTCAGGGACGCGCCTCGGGCCGCATTCGAGATTTTGCACTCTACGGTGAAACAACCGGCGAAATCGATGAATTTGGCTTACCAGTCCGCTACAATTGGGCAGCCGAATATCGAGGTCAGGCAGCGGTTGTTTACGGACACACCCCCGTTCCCGAAACAGAATGGTTGAACAATACTGTTGATATTGACACGGGCTGTGTTTTCGGCGGCAAACTAACAGCTTTGCGCTATCCCGAAAGAGAATTTGTCAGCGTTGCGGCTGCGAGAATTTACTGCGAACCTGTGAAGCCGATCGCACTTACTTCTGTTGCAACTCCTCTCACCGCTCAACAGCAATTTGACGACGTATTAGACATTACCGATGTATTGGGAAAACGAATTATTTCCACTCGCCTGCAAAGCAACATTACGATTCGAGAAGAAAATGCGATCGCCGCCCTTGAAGTCATGAGCAGATTTGCCGCCAATCCCAAATGGCTGATTTATTTGCCGCCCACAATGTCTCCCGTTGCTACTTCCAAACAACCCGGACTTTTAGAACATCCAGCCGAAGCCTTTAGCTACTACCAAAAGCAGGGGATATCAACAGTTGTGTGCGAAGAAAAACACATGGGTTCCCGCGCCGTTGTCATTGTTTGCCGCGATGAATCTGTTGCTAAACGGCGCTTCGGAATTCTCAACAACAGCATTGGCATTTGTTACACCCGTACCGGACGGCATTTCTTCGATAATTATACCTTAGAAACAGAATTTTTAGCCAGGGTAAATGCTGCTCTCACCACCAGCAATTTTTGGGATAAATTTCAAACCGATTGGGTGTGTTTAGACTGCGAATTAATGCCTTGGTCTGCCAAAGCTCAAGGTTTGTTACAAGAACAATACGCTCCTGCGGGAACAGCATCCCGTCACGGGTTTGCGGCGGCAATTAAGAATTTAGAACAGGCAAGTCAGCGGGGAGTTGAAGTTAATGCTTTGCTCGCTAGCTACCGGGAACGAGCCGAATTAGCCGATCGCTATGTTAATGCCTATCAGCGCTACTGCTGGCCCGTGCAATCAATCTCCGATCTCAAGTTAGCACCTTTCCACATCTTGGCAACTGAGGGAAAAGTTCACACCGACAAAAATCACTGTTGGCACATGGAACAGATTGCAGAAATTTGTCAAGCTGACCCAGATTTTCTGTTAGCCACTGAATACAAAGTAGTTGAAATAGCAGATTATGACAGCCAATTAGCGGGGATTAAATGGTGGGAAAAACTGACTGATGCGGGAGGAGAAGGCATGGTTGTTAAGTCGATGGAATTTACCGTAAAAAATAGTAAAGGACTGGTACAGCCTGCGGTAAAATGTCGCGGAAAAGAGTATTTGCGGATTATTTATGGTTTGGAATATTCTTTGCCGGAACATTTAGAAAAATTGCGATCGCGCGGGCTTTCAGGGAAGCGTTCTTTGGCGTTGCGAGAGTTTGCTCTCGGTGTAGAATCATTGGAGAGATTTGTGGCGGGCGCTCCTTTGAGGCAAGTTCACGAGTGCGTTTTCGGAGTTTTAGCGATGGAGAGCGAACCTGTCGATCCTAGGCTGTAATCTGAAGGTATAAAGCAGGCGATCGCTCACACATCTATCCCTATTAATCGTTGCACTTCCGATGTCGATAAATTCATCATTTGTGCAACTTGCTCTAAATTCATTCCCGAATTTAACAGGTTAGAAATGAGCGATCGCAAGGCTAATTCCGCCGCCAGTCGTCCTTGTTCCGCCGCCAGTCGTCCTTGTTGCTCTTCCTCATGAGTCTTCAGAAACTCTTTTGTTTGAGGATTTCTAAACCTCAATTCTCCAGAGACTATGTGTAATTCCAGTCCCAATACTTCGCTGTACAGCCACAGCGTATCGAAGGCGATATTATTGGCGGGAATCGGATGGTACTGGTTGTTGACTAAACGCAGTCCTTGCAATATCGGATTCAGATAATCTCCAGACGGATCGTACTGAAAGTATTCCCTGACTCCCAAACTTCGATAGGTTTCTGGTTTGGTTTCTTGGTCTACATCTTGAGTTGTTTCGGATGTTATTTCTAAGACAAACTGCGGCGCTATACCGGCTTCTTTCCAGATTTTATAGTTATCTCTTTGGCGTTTTCTGACTCCGAATACTACATAAATATCGGGAGCAACTACTGCTGCTTTATTGCCTTCTTCGTAATAGACGAAAGAATTTGCTGACACGTATACATCCGATCGCGATTCAAAGTGCAGCTTCAAAGCTTCCACGCCGTAAGTCATGTAATCGCGCGTGATATCGCTTTCCGCCATCGGCTCTCCGTCGCTGCTGGGATATTCTATTTCTTCTTCGATTTGTTGAGTGAAAACTGTCACGGTTTAAGTCTCCTCCATTCTCTCTGATTTTATTTTAGCAGGTTAGAGAAACTAATTATAATAAAAAGGCGTTTGTACTTGACAAAGGTTTTTTCATGCCGCTATCATAAGCTGGTATCGATTTTTGAATCGGTCAATCAATGCTGCTACTGCCATCTACAAGCTGGCAATCTGCTATAAGCTGTCTGAGTATCTCTAAGGTGCAATCGGCTTCGTATTTAAAATTAAACGCCATTATAAATAAGAACTGCATCGTAAAAAATAGGATGATTGGTAGGATGATTAACAAGCTCATTTCTTCGATAAAGAAAATCGTAAGAAACCCGATAAGGAGCGCCAAACTCAGTAATAATTGGACAATAATGAGGGTGGAAAGACGCAGCGTCAGTCGCAGCAACGAACCACCGGGAATGTCTTGAATTTCTCCTTGCGTCACTAAACACCATCTCCGATTTCCCGAAGGTCCGATCGCGCGCAGGGAATAGCCATCAAGATAAATTTTGTATCGGTAAGGAAGTTGCCCTCCTACGAGTGTAGGCGTTACCCCAATTACATTGGCTGGAATAATGGTCGCGAGTCGTTGGCGGATTGGTTCTTTGGTTAGCGGTAGATGGATGGTTGCTTCTCGGTAAGGGATCGCCCACAACAGAGGTCTGAAAAATGATTTCATCTTTGAATATCTCCTTTAGAGGGGATTTGAAGTGGGGACTACGGCATTTTTCATGGTTCCGATCGCCTAAAAATCAGGAGTTCGGTGGCGTTTTTAAATTAGACCTCTTGCCTCAGTCCTTTTAATCAAATCTTGGGACGGGCTAGAAGCCCATCCCACAAGAAAAAAGATTTTTGTGGATGGGCTTCTAGCCCGTCCTAACTATTTTTGCAAGAAGTCTATTTTATGGGCGATCGTCTAGAAGTGCAGTAAAAGTGTAGCAATGCGCTAGGGACTCACAATCAAAAAAAAATGGCGTATGTACTTGACAAACGCCATTTTATAGAGTTACAAACGCGGCGTTTTATCTTGTTTAAAGGACGCTAACCATTCGCGAAGTTCGTTGGCCGCAATCTCGCGCCCGCCCAGACCAAAGGCTAGAGCAATTCCAACTGCGATCGCCCCCAAGAGCAGCCCGAAAGCTAAATTCACAATATCGCTGCCAATGCCCATTTGTTGCAGCGCTAATGCCGCCACAAAAGCAATAATCGCGATGCGAGCCGTTTGGCCCAACAACCGCGCTTGGCGAGTTCCAGAACTGGCAATCAAACTAAAGGCCAGGTTCGCCAAATACAAGCCGATCGCAAATACCACCAAACCGGCCAGCACCCTACCTGCAACCAGCACAATACCGCTGACAATCGCCGTCAGCGCCGGAATCCCCAGCACGTCGGTAGCGGCAACCACAGCAAACAGCATGATGCCTACCTGCACCACAATGCCGACAAATTGCGAAGGCGTGCGGGAGGCAATATCCGGTTCTTGCAGAATCGTTGCTTCAGGATCGATCGAGCTTGACGGTAGCCGCAGCGGCTGTTTCGGCTGCATTCCCAACCAAGAAAAAACATTGTTAAAGCCAATTCCGGTGAGGATATTAGTCACCAAATCGCCTACCCAGCGCCCCAAAATGTAAGCAACCCCCAGAATTAGGGCTGCTGTGAAAATGTTGGGAAGCGCGCCCAAAATGTCGTTGAGCATCGCAATTGCCGGCAGCGAAATCGCCTGGATGTCCAAAGCGTTCAAAGCTGCGATCGCCGTGGGAATCAAAATCAACACGTAGACGATCGTACCGATAATCCACGACAGCGATTGTCCGCCCGAACTCCGGGAAATACCAAACCGAGCGCCCAAACTGTCCGCCCCAGCAGCAGCCAGCAGGTTCGTAACAATCCGCTGCACCACTTGAGCCAGCAGCCAGCCCACAAACCCGATCAGCAAAGCTTCCAGGATTTTTGGAATTGCCGCCAAAATTTGGTTGAGCAAATTATTAACTGGTAGCAAAGCCTGCTGCAAATCCAGCGATTCGAGAACCAACGGCAAAAACAGCAGAAAAATGAACCAGTACAGCGCATTCGCCAGAGTATCGCTCAGCAGCAAAGGATTCTCGGTAGGTGCATTCCCCACCTGCTGGTTCAAGCGCTCGTCCACGCCAAAAGTCCGCATCGCCCGCGACAATGCCAATTTGGCAACTGTCGCCAACACCCAAGCAATCCCCAGAAAAATTAGGGCTTTGGCTAACTTCGGCAAAGCACCAGCAATTTGATTGAGAAAAGTATTCAGCGGTTGCGAGACAGCCGTTAAATTCAGCCGGTTGAAAAAGGCAACTAGGAAAAAGATAAAAATGATCCAGAATACGGCTGCTGAGATCCATTTTTCCACTTGCGGAGAGCCTTCTCCTTCCGGGCGGCCGGTAATCCAACCAGCCAGTCGGTTGTCTATGGTAGTCTTCTTGAGCAATCCCCCGACTAAAGAGGAGACGAGGGCCGATACGATCAAGCCAATTAGCAGGATACCGACGGCCCAGATCAGATTTTCAATGTTTGAACCCACAACAAAATTGTTCAATCCGCGTTCAGCTTCTGCCAGCGGATTCGGGGCTGGTTGGACTTGTGCCAAAAGGCGGTCGGACAACACCGCTATTTGCCCCGACATCTGTTGAGTTATTTCTTGCCAAGTTTCATTCATTTTTTTCTCAGGTTAACGTCAGATTTGACAAGGAAGATAAGAAACTGTAAGAATACGCTTCTAGCTTGCAGGTTTTCATGTCAATTCGTCAAGTTTTCGAGCAATCAATTGAAATTCGCGCTGCTGCCACCTTGGTGGAGCGCTGTATAGTCGATCGCACTTTGATGCACGAGTGGCTCAATCCCATGCTGCGCTGCGAACCAGAGGGCGAGTGGGATACTGCTGTGGGAAGCCGCAGCTTGTTCATCATAAAAATTCCGGTTTTGCAACCCACTTTAAACAGCGTGGTGCTAGAGCGACAACCCGGTTTAATTGTTTGGGGGTTTGACGGATTTTTCCAAGGGTGCGATCGTTGGGAATGCCAGCCCCACATCCAAGGAACTCTTTTGATTAACCGCTTTGAATTTCAAATCCCCAATCCTTTAATTAGATTTGGTTTCAATAGCTTTGCAGCTTCTTTGACCAAAAAAGACATGAAAGACCAACTCCGCCGACTCAAACGAGTAGCGGAGCAATTATCTCAAGAAATTAGTAATAGCTAATCGGTATTATTTACTTCCCAGTCCCCGATGATGAATTTGGCTGACAAATCATTTGTCTTGCTTGACCAGCAGTATTTTGCAAAGCTGGGGAATTCTGATATAAAGCCTGCATATCTTGCAAATCTTTGATAACTCGCTCATAGATTACCACCGCTTGATTGCCATTTACTTCTAAAGCGGCAGGCCCGTAATTTTGAATCACTTCGATCAGGGATATTTTGCCATCTTTAGAAGCGGCGATTAAAGCATCGCGCAGTGCCGGCGCGCTTTGCAGCCGAGTTGTCGGCGTATAAGCAACCTCGCCCAATTCTTTTAAAACAATTTCCCCAAAATAAGTATTTGCCAAGCGCGTTACTAATTGGGAATCTAAAGCCACTTCTCGCGTTAATATTTCCCGCACCGCCTCCGGATTTTGTTTCGCCAGATTCAGAACGCTTTGCAGTTGAGGTGATGCTGTGCCGGTTTCTGCAAAGCTTTGCAAGTCGCTCATCGGTAAAGTTACGTCAATAGCACCGTATTTTACGGTAACATTGTCTAGTGCAAAGGATTTGGTGCTGCTCAGAAATACTGCACTTGTCGAGAGCAAAAGTGCCAAACCTAATGATAAAGATTTTGACATTCTTTTGGTAAAATGGGCTGACTGCGGTTGCATTTGGTTCGGATAACTTTGTTGAAACTTAAAGTTCATGGGTTTGTGCCTTTTTACGTCAAAATACTGTTTCGATCGATCGTCTCTGCGGGTATCAGTCGAGAAAGTGGACTCAGAAGTTCCGTAAATGACATAATATTTTACAGTCAGGTCGAGCAAATGTAACCTATCAAAAGATAGGTGTTAATCGCTCGGTTATATGTTATGCCCAGATTTGCAAAAATTCGATCGAACTTTGTAAAACTTATCGAGTGTGGCTTGGGGTGCGATGTTGTGCGATCGCCCATTTAATACCAATTTAATAAATACTTGCTATAGATGAATTTCTAGCCCCCCCCTTAACAAGGGGGGGTTGGGGGGGTTCTATGTAGCACTTATGTTGGAAAATGGTATAAGTTTAGTTCTAGTCGAGCCTTCCGAGCAATTGGCGAATTGCAGCAGCATCCTCAGCATTCGGAGCATTTGTCAGGTAAAGTTCCAAATCGTGCCGCGCCTCAGCAAAACGCCCCATTTGATAGAAAAGAATTCCGCGATCGCGCCTTTCCCCCAGCGCATGGGGAAACAGCAGCAACAGCCGTTCGATCGCCCCCAACACCCTCAAAGCATCGCGCTGCTGCAAATAAATCGCCTTCAGATTTCCCAGCATTCGCCCCAGCAACTGCCGGCGACTTACCGGGGCGAGAAAAGCCGGCTGCAACTCCATAGGTTGACCGTAAATTTGAGAAAGTCTCCCCTGACAATCTTCAGGAAATAATATCTCGCCGCCATTAAAAGCATCAACAAAAATCCCAGCACCTTCAAAATCCGGCTTAATCAAAAAATGTCCCGGCATTCCAATTCCCACCATCGGAAAATCAATGCGCTTAGCAACCTCCAAATAAACCAGAGATAAAGAAATCGGAATCCCAGTGCGGCGATCGAGCACTTGATTCAAAAAGCTATTGCGGGGGTCATAATAATCAGCATCATTACCCGAAAATTCCAAATCCTCATACAAATAGCCGTTAATAGTTTGAATGATCCGCAGCGGATAATTCTGTGGCGGGAGGCGCAAACGCACTCGATCGGCGATCGAATCGAGAACATTGAGATATTCTTGGGGCTCAAAATTGGGGTATTCCTCCAAAGCCATGTACAGGGCAGCTTTCGCGAGGTCAATCGAGCCATCCGGCTGATTAATTTCTTGGTAAAAAAGTTGTCTGGCTCTGGAAAAGTCCATATTAATAATTTATTTGATTTTAATTAACAATACTTCGGACAGTTTTTAAGCAGCGAGAGTACCATAGGATAGGACTGATGGAAGGTTAGGGTGATTTAAAATTAAATCCGGGTCTAAATCTAACTTATCAATAAAGGTGTAAAGTATATGTCTGTTGAATTGCTGCCGTTTATAAGAGGCCATTGAAAATACGAATGACTCGGGAGACAAATGACGATTATAAGCTTCATATTTGGCTAAATTTAAAGCAATTAGACTGGCATTAAAATGAAAATTAAGGCGTTGACCACTACGACATTGACCAGAGGATAAACCAGTAAATTGTTTGGCATCACGAAAAATAAACTCAATTTGAAAACGAGCCTGATAATACTCAAGTATTTGCTCACCTGTCAGAGCGAGCTCAGTGCTAAACAATAAAATATTTTTGGTTTTACCGTTAGGTTGAACTTCTCCAAGGCAAGCTAAACGTATTTTACATTTTAAACAAACACTCCATACTACTAATGAATAAAGCTTAACCCCCGGCTTAACTTCTTTAATAAAAGTTAAATTTTTTAAGTTTTTACAGTCTACTTTTCCATCATATTTGCGAGGAGCTCCCCGTTTATTTCTTTCACCTGTATAGAGGTAATTTAAGTTGGCATCAGACCGTAATTTGCTAATCAAATTTAAATTAGAATTTCTGACAGCATCCCAGAACTTAGCGCGGTAATAATAACCGTCAGCTACCAAATAACGTACAGATTCTGGCAATAAAGAACGAGTTTCTTTTAAGTGTTGAGAATAGTCGTCAACTCTTGTTAATTCAGGCGTTGAGCTTTGGAATCCCTCTTTTTTAGTCGGTTTTTTTGACTTGTTTTTGCCTCTAACAGTGAGGGGATTTTTGGGTAGTTCTGTGGGTGGACGCCAGGGTGTTTGTTTGACACTCACACTATAAGATAAATGAGTTTTAACTTCGACCAGAGAAATTACGGAAATTTCTAATCCCGATTCTGGTCTGCCAGCCACACCATTATAAAAAGTAGCTTTTCCTTCTGTTTTTTTGCCACTTTTTTTGATAAATGAACAATCGATTACAGCAATAATTGTTCGTTCAGGATTCAAGGCTTTCTTGATAAAGTATTGATTGAATTCACTAAAATCAAAATTTTTCAAGAAATGACGGCGATAAGTTTTTTCACTCAACGAACTATAACGGCTCAGATTGGTAAAGTTCACCTTGCCATAGACAAGCAATATGGTGGAAAATAAAATCACCATAAACTTTTTTTGGGATTGACTAATTCCTGACATTTGTTGTAAGATGGATTCTAGAATATTCATCAGGCATTTTTTTAAGTTCGTGTGTTTTTAGAGCTTAACGTAAAAAGTGCCTTTTTTTTGGATTTTCGGTTAAAATCCCAGGGACTTTTTGGCTCTGATCGGGGAGCGTCCCTGTTCCAAAACTGTCCGAAGTATTG
>NZ_JBARVX010000435.1:0-1738 GCF_049646505.1 Microcoleus sp. | reverse complement strand
TTAAGTTATTAAGTTTTCGATCCTTAGTCCGCAATCCGGGAGCGGACACTGACTGACGTACTACGAACCTTACTGATTGCGGTCAATCGATCGAAGTTGATATTAGTCATTTACAACTGGTTGAGGTCGATTCCCATGTCTCGGAGTTTCGCTTCTAAAGCTTGCGAGCGCGATCGTTCTTGTTCCAGCATAGTTTCTGCTTGTTCCGCTCTTTGCCGTTCTTGTTCGGCTCTTTGCCGTTCTTGTTCGGCCCTTGATTCTGCTTGTTCTCGAAGTTGAGCAAGCTCCACAAAACTCACAAAAGGTGTGCCATCAGGCCTGAATATTTCCAGTTCAGTTTCTGATACTTGAAACCGCACTCCCATTCTGGGACTTACCCAGCCGTTCACTTCTTCGATTGGTTCTAATCGTTCCTCTCGACGCTCCCATACAGTCAAATCCAGATTTGCTGGATCGTACAAATAATATTCTTCTACGCCGTATTGTTCGTAAAATCTCAATTTTTGCAGCATCGGAGTCAGGCGATTTCCCGGCGACCAAATTTCAAAGGCGACTTGCGGCACAATATTATCTTCGTTCCACTGCTGGTAGGAGCCTCGATAACCTTTCGGTCTTCCAAAGGCTACCATCACATCTGGTGCTTGAGAAATTTTGTTATTTCCTTCTACTGGATACCACAGTAAGTTTCCCGCTACAAAAACATCAACCGCGCCCGCAAATAACAGTTCTAAATTTTCTTTTATCCACACGATCAATCTAAACTGTTCGGTATTGTCAGACATTGGTTCGCCGTTATCATCTGGGTAGATAATCTGAGATTTGTCGGGAGATTGCAGTTGTGTAATCATTGCTGTTTTCCCCTAATTTACTGGTTATTTTATATGATTCAACAGTCATCAGCGTTGTAATGACTAATGACTGCTGATTAATGATTGATGACTGACGACCAATGACTATTGTTGCATGAAACTGCGAAAATCGATGCCTGCTAAATTAGCAGTATCGCGAACAATCAAGAAAATTCCCAAACCCAGCAACAGCATCAAACCAGTCTGCATCACATTTTCCTGAATGCGGTTCGGCAGAGGTTTGCCCCGCAGTCCTTCTATTAACAAAAAAGCTAGTTGACCGCCGTCCAAAGCAGGTAAAGGCAAGATATTAATCACAGCCAAATTGATGCTAATTAACACGGCAAACTGAAACAAATTCGCTGCATCCGCTCGCGCAATCCCTGCACCGGCGGCCACAATTGCCACGGGCCCGGACAACTGTTTTGCGGTTTGACCGAAATTGGTAACTAACTGCCCGAAACCTTCCACCGTCAGCACTACAATCCGCTGAAATTCAGTCGCCGCCTGGGTAAACGCATCTAGAATTCCCGCCCGATCTCGCACGACAGTTCCGTTAGAAGTTAGCTGCACGCCAATGCGGCCTTTACCGTCGGGTGACTTTTCGGGAGTGACTGTCACCACAAATTTTTGTTCTGCACGCTGAATTTCTAACGCTAGGGGTTGGTTGGGATTATCTTGGATTGCTGCGACTAGAGATTTGATTGCTTCGCGGGAAGCGCCCAATTCCTTGCCGTCAACGGACAGAACAATGTCGCCCGATCGAATTCCGGCTTTTTGAGCTGCCGAACTGACTTCTGCTGCGACTTCCGGGACTTTAACTCCGGGTAGGTAGTTTATGGATGCTGCGCCGACAGTGGTCAACTGCACCAGCAGCAGGAAGTAAGCAA
>NZ_JBARVX010000434.1:0-5593 GCF_049646505.1 Microcoleus sp. | reverse complement strand
CTAATGACCAATGACTGATGACTACTAACTACTAACTACTAACTTATCTTATATGCCAGCAAATTATCCCAGAGAATTGGTCGGTTACGGGCAAAATCCTCCCAATCCTCAATGGCCCGATCGATCGCGCATAGCGGTACAATTTGTGATCAACTACGAAGAAGGTGGAGAAACCTGCATCCTGCACGGTGACGGTTCTTCGGAAACATTTCTGTCAGAAATTGTCGGGGCAGTTCCCCTCTCGGGACTGCGGCACATGAATATGGAATCCTGCTACGAATACGGCAGTCGGGCGGGTCTGTGGCGGCTGCACCGGATGTTTACTTCTCGGAAGATACCGGTGACTGTTTACGGGGTGGCGATGGCCTTAGAAAGGCATCCCGAAGCGGTTGCCGCGATGTTGGAGGCGGACTGGGAAATTGCCAGCCACGGCTACCGCTGGATTGATTATAAGTATTTTGGGGAAGATGCGGAACGGGAGCATTTGCAAAGGGCGATCGCCATTCACACGCAAGTTACCGGCAGCCGTCCCCTCGGCTGGTATACCGGGCGCACGAGTCCTCACACTCGCAAGCTAGTAGTGGAGGAAGGCGGTTTTCTCTACGATGCGGACAGCTACGCGGATGACCTGCCTTATTGGGTGTACGAGGGCGGCAGACCGCACTTAGTAATTCCTTATACTCTGGACAATAATGATATGCGGTTTGCTACGAGTCAGGGGTTTAATTCTGGCGACCAGTTTTTTGCTTACCTGCGCGATACTTTTGATGTACTCTACGCCGAGGGCGAGACTGCACCGAAGATGATGAGTGTGGGGCTGCACTGCCGTTTGGCGGGCAGGCCGGGGCGGGCGGCGGCTTTGGCGCGTTTTTTGGATTACGTGCTGCAGCATGAGAAGGTGTGGGTGTGCCGCCGCATTGATATTGCCCGACACTGGCACGAATATCACAAACCGATACTCTCCAAGGAGGACTGAAGTCCTCACTACAAACCTGCTTTGTAAGCGGCCCACCCACCGCGATCGGAAATATCTTCCCACTGGTACTTTTCAATCAACTCCTGCGGGTACAAGAAAGCTGTCAGCACTTCTCCGTCCTCCAAAATCACATCGGATGGATACATATGTGGGGGTTCCCCGGCTGCAAGCTGTTCAAAGTCTTTGGCAGTTAGTTCGTACACTTCTCCGGGAATTGATACGCCTCCTGCCGCCACTTCGTAAATTGCAGGATGCCAGCCATTTTCTGCAGAGTGCAAGCGGTAAATCGGACGAGTTTTGGCTTCTCTAATAAACTTGGCATCTCCAAGATTGCTGTTGTCCGGCTGACCCCGAAGGGCGGAACCGCAAATGAATACTCGTTTGGCTGCAATTGTTGTTTGACTCATAAGTAGAAGGAAGAAGAACCCCCCCCTACCCCCCCCAAGGGGGGAAGGAAGAAGGAAGAAGGAAGAAGGCTATAAAGGCTGCGCCAGCGGGTAAAAAGAAGACATACACGCCAAGCTTGAGGGCGATCGGTATTTTACGTTTAATTAGGTGGATTGATTCAGATAACCCGATCGATAAAAATGTACTTTTTTCTACAGTTAAATCGCTGCGATAGCTTTATGCTGCTTACTGTGTTTGGTCTACAGCAGTTTAAGTGCTACAGCCGATCGCCTTTTGTAGGCAAAACTACATTCTTGTAAATATTTAACCAATTTTGCATACAGAATACAATACTTAGTTAAACGACCGATCGTACAAGATCGATCGCCTCATTAAATTTTTAAGAATAGGAGAATCTGAGATGACAGTTACGCTAGCACTTTCAGTCAACAGTTCGCGCCTCAACCGCAGCATTGCCCAACTCGCCGAAATCGGCAAATTGCCAGGAGGAGGAGTCAGTCGGGTAGCTTTTACCAAAGAAGATTTGCTCGCCCGCAAACTCGTTGAGTCTTGGATGGTAGAAGCAGGGATGACAGTTCGGATTGACGCGGCCGGAAATACGATCGGCAGGTACGCCGGATTGCGCGAAGGTGCTGCACTAGCCACCGGTTCTCACATTGATACCGTTCCCACAGCCGGCCATTTCGACGGAGTTTTGGGAGTTTTGGCAGGAATTGAAGTCGTGCGGGTACTGCAAGAAAATAATGTGCGCTTGGAACATCCCATCGAGACGATCGTATTTACCGACGAAGAAAGTACCGTTATCGGCTGCAAAGCGATGGCGGGCAATACAGTCAGCGACTCCGAACACTACCGCCGCATTGACGGCACTTCGATTGAAACTTGTTTAGCACAAATTGGCGGAGATTGGTCAAAAATTGCCGAAGCAAAACGCCACCCCAAAGAAATAGCAGCTTTTGTGGAACTGCACGTCGAACAAGGTGGCGTTTTGGAAAGTACGGGAGATCAAATAGGAGTAGTCCAAGGCATTGTCGGACAGTACCGCATGGGAGTGACAGTAACGGGCCGCCCCAATCATGCCGGATCTACGCCCATGCACGCCCGAAAAGATGCGCTGGTAGCCGCTTCACAAATGGTACTGGCAGTCAACAAACTGGGAGTAGAAACACCGGGAGAACAAGTAGCAACGGTAGGTTACTTAAACGTTTGGCCGAATGCTACGAATACTGTGCCCGGAAAAGTTGAGTTTAAAATCGACTTGCGCGATTTGTCTCAAACTAATTTAGAACAATTGTTAACCAAAATGAAATTGGAGTTTGAAGCAATAGCTTCTGCCACCAAAACCCAAATTGAAATGACTCAATTGCTGCACGTACAGCCGACTCTAGCAGCACCAAAAATTCAGAATGCAATTGTAGGAGTTTGTGAAGAATTAGGCTTGAGTTACACGCATTTAATCAGCAGGGCCGGACACGACGCTCAAGAAATCGGACGCTTTACCGATATGGGGATGATTTTCGTGGCTTCTCGCGGCGGTATCAGCCATGCCGAAGACGAGTATACTTCGCCCGAACAGTGTACTCAGGGGGCGAATGCGCTGCTGCAAACGTTCTTAAAGCTCGATCGAATTTACGGCTAGGGCGATCGATTTTAGATTATCGAATATTAAACCGCAGAGAGCGCAGAAAACGCAGAGGAAGAGAAGAGAGAAATGAAAATTCCGATGCCAACGGATTTGATATCAATCCTGACAAATCTAGTTTGCTAATTTGCGGCCAATTCTCATATCCTCAAAAATCTTCCTTGCCAAAATTCTAGCCAAATTCACAGGTACTGCATTGCCGACCATCTTATACCCGTCAGCAATATACTTGTACTTAAAAATAAACTCATCAGAAAAAGTCTGAACTCTCGCACACTCTCGCACAGAAAGCCGACGGTAAGGTTGAGGGGAATTGGGATCAAAAATGCGCTTATCTTTGCCAACCAAAATCATTTTACTAGCTTGAGGGTGCAGAGGTGCGTGTCTGCCGCCCGCCTGAATTGTAAACGAAGGTTCGCCCCAACTTCTAACTCGATTTCGCGACATATAAATGCTCGAAAACCCCAAATCTGCACATTCGTGATTCGCGACAGAATCGTGATAATTATCTACTTTACCCTTAACTGACATTGGGGCGATCGCCTTTAAGTCAAAAATCGCATCTTCCAGCGTCAAAACATCCGTTCCAGGTTCGGGAAACTCAAAACCAAAACCGAGATTTTCCCGATAACCGACAACAATTACCCTTTGTCTATCTTGCGGAACTCCAAAACTTTTAGCATTCAATAACTTGTAAGAAATCCGATAGCCAATTTTCTCAAACTGCGATAATATATAAGTGAAAGCATCACGATTTCTAGGCGCTAAAATACCCCTAACATTCTCAGCCAAGAAAAACAAAGGCTGCTTGTCCCGCACAATTCTGATATACTCCCAAAAAAGCTGACCCCGACTATCATCAATCCCGCGTTTCGCACCCGCCGCACTCCAACTTTGACAAGGAGGCCCGCCGATAATCCCAATACAGTGAGGAATTTCATCAGAATTAATTTTTCTGATATCTCTGCGGTCTAAAATAGTGTCAGGATGATTGAAATTATACGTATCCCAAATAGACTTATCATATTCATTCGCCCAAACCGGATTAAACCCAGCCAACCGAAAACCCAAATCCAACCCACCACAACCCGAAAACAGAGAAATAATATCCAAAGCCACCTTTTTTCACCCGCAATAAATTACAATCAATCAATTATAAACATCTCTTTCTTCTCTCCCTCTGCGCCCTCTGCGCCCTCTGCGGTTAATAAAAAAAATATAATTCACACACAAACAGAATTTATCATCCTCAATGAATGCAGAATCCATCCTCCAATCTTACCAACACTTCGGCGTACACCTCGGCCTAGAAAGAATCCAACAACTCCTCCAAAAACTAGACAACCCCCACCAAAAAGTCCCCGTTATCCACATTGCCGGTACAAATGGCAAAGGTTCAGTCTGCGCTTATCTCTCATCCGCACTCACAGCAGCAGGCTATCGAGTCGGGCGCTACACATCCCCGCACCTAATCGATTGGACAGAAAGAATTTGCATCAATCAAAAACCAATTTCTACAACAGCTTTGCAACAGTGTCTAGAACAAGTTGTCAGCGCTGCGGAAGGTAATACAGAAACTCCCACTCAATTTGAAATCATCACCGCTGCAGCTTGGCTGTATTTCGCCGAACAAAAAGCAGATATTGCCGTCATAGAAACAGGATTGGGCGGTAGATTGGACGCGACTAATGTTTGCGAAACTCCCCTTGTCAGTGTCATTACTTCTATCAGTCTCGACCACTGGCAAATCCTCGGCCCTACTGTCGCCGATATTGCTGGAGAAAAAGCCGGAATTATCAAATCAAAGTGTCCGGTAGTTGTCGGAGACTTGCCAGAATCTGCTAGAATAGTAGTAGAAAAACGCATTCAAGAATTAGACTGTCCGGCAATTTGGGTAACACCAGCGGTAGATTTAGGAGAAGGATTTGCAGAATATCAGTTAAGTCAAAATTCGGTTAAAATAAAATATCAATTGCCATTGTTGGGACAAATTCAATTAATCAATTCGGCGATCGCACTTGCAACTCTCCACACCCTCCAAAACCTAGGATGGCAAATCTCCCCCACCGCCATCGCCGACGGAATCGCCAAAACCAGATGGCCCGGAAGACTTCAGCAAACTACCTGGAAAAATCAGAAAATATTAATAGATGGAGCTCACAACCCCGCTGCTGCGATCGCCCTGCGCGAATACGTAGATAATCTTACCAGTTCCCCGTCCCCGATTAACTGGGTAATCGGCATTTTGGCGACTAAAGACTGCGATGATATTTTACAAGCTTTACTCAAAAAGGGCGATCGGCTTTACCTAGTTCCGGTACCCGATCAAAACTCATCATCCCCCGCAGAATTAGCCGCCATCGCTGAAAATATCTGCCCCGAATTAACAGTTTGTCAAGCCTTCCCCGACTTAACAACAGCCTTAGATGCTGCAGTTGCAGGCGACAATTTAACAGTCCTTTGCGGTTCCCTGTATCTCGTCGGCTACTTCCTACAACAACAATCTCAATTTTAAACTCATTATACCAATTTCATAAAGTAGCGCTAGATATTACCCCCCCAACCCC
>NZ_JBARVX010000433.1:0-7272 GCF_049646505.1 Microcoleus sp. | reverse complement strand
CCTTATGAGGGGATGAATATCACGGGTGTTACGGGTTTAACGGAAGTTGAAAAAGCCACGCTCAAAGCTTTAGGGGCTGTTGAAAATTAATCATCGCCAAGGAGGAATTATGCAGTCAGCAATACGGATCACAACCAAAGTTCTTGCAGGAAATAAACTTGAAATTCAAGTGCCGCCTGGTTCTGTGGGTGAAGAAGTTGAAGTGTTTGTGATTATACCAGAAAAACCTCAAGGTGGGCGGCGTAAAGTGTTGGCATTGCTTGCAGAAATCCGCAGCCGTCATGTATCTAGAAATGTTGAAGAAATCGATCGGGAACTTCAAGAAGAAAGAAACTCATGGGACAACTAAACCTACCATCCTCTGCTACAATTTACTTGGATACACAAGTCATTATTTACACCGTTGAAGCTAACCCGAATTACTATTCGCTTCTTCAACCCTTGTGGCTGAAGTTTCAAACAGGTGAAATTGAACTTGTGACCAGTGAATTGACGTTACTGGAAACCTTAGTTTTCCCTCTAAAAAATGCTAACACTATCTTAGTCCGTGACTACGAACAACTATTATTATTCTCAGAGATACAGCTAGTTCCCATCACTCAATCTGTACTGAGAACAGCAGCTAATTTAAGGGCTAATACCAATCTCAAAACTCCTGATGCCATTCATGCTGCAACAGCCATCAGTGAAGGTTGTACGCTGTTTCTCACCAATGACAATGGATTTCGTAATGTTCCAAATCTATCTGTTGTCATCCTGAGTGATGTTTTGGCATCATAATCATAGGCGATCGCATTCCCCAAAAATGCTATTCTTCCCTTTGGATAGATCCGAAAACCTGTTCAACAGTCAGATTAAGTTCGGGAAAGGCAGAAGACAAAATACGATCGCCCTCTCGGAACTGATTAACCTGATACTCGCCCTCAACTAACTGATAAACTGAGATAGTAGATTGTTTCGGATTGCCAATGAAGCGTCTGCCACCCAACGCAGCATAATCCACAACCCAATATTCCGGGATACCCAGTCTTTCATAATCAGCCACTTTAACCAAGTAATCATCTTGCCAGTTCGTGCTAACTACCTCGATCGCAAGTTTAACAGAGTTGCCTTGCGTAATAATCGATGATTTTTTCCAAAATGGCTCCGAAATCAAGGCTGACTTGTCTAATACTATGATATCTGGCTGATATCCTGTCGTTGCTCCTAGAGGCTTGACAAAATAGGTTGATGGTGTTATGTAAGACAGATTGAGGCGATCGATTTCTACGTTAATTTTGCGGATGAGAAAACTTGTAACTTCCTCATGGTCGCCGTTTGGATTCATCTCAACTATTACTCCATTTCGTAGCTCGAAACGTCCTTTGCCATCGGGATACCACTCTATAAATTCTTCAAATGTTAGTAGTTTGGCTGTGGTTTGAATCATGTTGGCACGGCCTCTTCTTTTTAACTGGAATCAGTAAATATCGAGCTTATAATTTATTGTACCATTCTTGATATGACTTACGCGCGGGTAATCAGAAACCGGGTTTTTTCCAGAATACTTCGTTGAGGCCAGCAGAAATGGCCAAAAACCCGGTTTCTAACGTAGCCTACTGACTAAATTGCTGAGCGTAATAACGAGCATAGCGAGATCCCTTTTCCAGCAATTCCTCGTGCGTCCCCGATTCCACAATTCTGCCTTTTTCCAATACCAAAATTCTGTCAGCCTTCCGCACAGTCGCCAAGCGGTGCGCGATAATAAACACAGTGCGATCGCGCATCAATCTTTCCAGCGCTTCCTGCACTAAACCTTCAGATTCCGAATCCAGCGCCGATGTCGCTTCATCCAAAATCAAAATTCTGGGAGCGAGCAGAACCGCACGGGCGATCGCAATTCTTTGTTTTTGTCCGCCAGACAAATTTACACCCCTTTCTCCAACCCAAGTTTGATAACCGTCGGGAAACTCACTAATGAATTGATGCGCGTTAGCAATTTGTGCCGCTTTTTCCACATCTTTTAGTTCATAATAAGATTGACCGAAAGCAATATTTTGAGCAATTGTACCCGAAAATAAAATCGTTTCTTGCGGTACAATCCCGATTTGCCGGCGCAGAGTATTTAAGGTGACATCTTGAATATCAATACCGTCAATTAAAATCTGTCCCGCTTGCGGATCGTAAAATCTCGGTAACAAATTTACTAAGGTAGTTTTGCCGGCACCGGATGCGCCGACAAGGGCGATCATTTCTCCGGGAAGCACCAGCAAACTCATGTTTTGCAGAATCGGAACCCCCCCTTGCCCCCCCTTATCAAGGGGGGGTTGAGGGGGGTAGGCAAAATTAATGTTGCGATATTCGACTTTACCTGTAACGCGGGGAAGTTCGATCGCCCCTGGCTTTTCGACGACTGCCGGTTGAATGGCTAAAAGTTCAAAAATGCGATCGCTAGAAGCTTCTCCCTGCTTAAAATCGCCGTAATTTGCAGTTGTAATCGCGATCGGGTCAATTAACAGTGCCACCCCGGCGATATAACTGATAAACTGAGTACCTGTGAGGTTTCCTCGAGCAATTTGCCAACCTCCTAGGAAAAACAGCAAAATCACGCTCATCGCTTCCAGAAAGCCAACTACAACGAACTGAAGCGCTTTTACTCTTTCCGACAAATACTTAGCGCGGCGGTTTTGTTCTGCTTCTTCTCCAAAGCGGGCAATTTCGTAATCTTCAGCCACAAACGCTTTAATTAAACGAATGCCGCTAAATACTTCTGTCAGCAAAGCTGATAAATCAGAAATGCGATTTTGACTTTGGCGCGAATAACTGAGCAATCTTTCGCCAAACCAGCCAATTAAGATTGCCATCAGCGGTGCGATAATTAATGCACCTAAAGTTAATTGCCAGTTGAGATAAATCATATATCCCAAAACGGCAATTAGCTGCAAAACACAAGGAATAAACTGATGGAAAAATTTATTTACGACTTCGCCAATCCGGTCAATATCTTCGGTGAGGCGATAGGATAAATCTCCGGTTTTGGCAGTTTCAAAGTAGCCGATATTGAGTTTTTGGAGGTGTGCGTAAACTTTTTTACGAATTTCTAAAGCAATAGTCAAAGCTGCTTTTGCCATCAGCGTATCTTGACCGTACTGGGCCGTACCGCGAATCAGAAATATAACGGCGCTGAGTGCAGCAATTTGACCGAATCCTTGTAAATCTCCTTTTCCTATAAATTTTGCTGTTTCGCCAACCAGCCACGCGATAATTGGCCAAAATATGGTAAATACTACGGTACAAGCTAATGCTTTACCGATGGTTTGTTTTTGGGGACGGAGGTAAGGTAAAATTTGCCAGTATGTCGATCGAGTTTTCAAGATATTTTGCCCTCGCAAATTCTGTTTTTGGGAATCTCTGCAAGAATATTCAAACTTCGATCCCCCCTAACCCCCCTTAAAAATGGGGGGACAAGATTATTATTCAAAGTCCGCCTTATTAATAGGAGGACAAGATTATTCTCAAAGTCCCCCTTCTTAAGGGGGATTTAGGGGGATCTCTGCGTAAGTCATAGAGATATCTGAGCCAAAATATGATAACAGCGATCGGGCAAATCGCCACAATCATTCTAAAGCATCTGCATAAGTCGCCTGCACCTTAGCCCCTGCGACAACTGCACCCCGAAAAGTAGCGGACTCTCCGGGTGCAACAGTAACTGGTAGAGCGTCAATAAATCCGTTATCAATTAAATTACCCGATTCGTCCAAAACTTCATAATTGACTTTCACATTCTTGATTGTTTTGCAGCCTTGATTGACCACTTTACCGCTGAAAAAACTGCCGTCATAATTTTCCCCTGCAATTGACACTTTTGCAGCAATATTGGAACCACTAATGCAAGTTTGGGAAGCTTCCGAATTTGGTGATTTTTCGCAGAGTTTGCCCAAATCTACTGTTTTGCCGTCGGGAGTTTTCATGTAGCAAAACGGCTCGTCAATTTGTGAAATTTGAATTTTGGTATTTGTAGAATCTGCCAGCAAAGGGCTAGCTGTAATTGACGAGATTAGCAAGGTTGATAAAGTTACGGTTAAATGTAAAGCTTTCATATTTTTTCTCATATCCAGACGGCGGTTGAAACCGCACATACAAAAACAAAGTCCACCTTTGCGGACTGAATAAAATAACGCAAAACGTAATTTTAATCGCCCTTCATTCAACCCGCTATACAAGCGCGTGAGTGTTTGTAAAAACGCGGTTTCAACCGCCGTCTTATCTTACAGTATGTTATACCAATTTCAAAAAATAATGCAACAGTATTCTTGTCCCCCCCCCGCAATGCAGCGGGGGGGCTAGGGGGGGTCGAAGAGTATTGCATGATTTTAGAGAAATGGTATTATAATAAAATATCAAACTTTAGCAAATAAAGTCATGGTCGCGACTCAAGATCACCCAAAACAAAAAACGGTCGGACTGAGCGTAACTTGGGAGAAGTTGCCAGACGACTTCCAATTAGAAGAAAAGCCCGTGGAGAATACAGGTCAACCGCTAATTGCCGGAGCACTGCGAGAAATCTTAGAACTGAGAGGATTAATCGGCCCGCTAATGCTGATTGCTAGCAACTTTGGCATTTGCGCTACTGTCAACGGCGAGTTAGTTATTAAAGCACCAGATTGGGTTTATGTACCTTCCGTACTCCCGGTAGAATCGAGAAGAGACCGCAAAAGCTACACCCCAAACTTGGAAGGAGAAATCCCAAGCATTGTGATGGAGTTTTTGTCGGAAACGGACGGCGAGGAATATTCTATTAGACGTACTTTTCCTCCCGGAAAGTGGTTTTTTTACGAACAAATTCTGCAAGTACCAACTTACATCATTTTCGATCCAGAAAGTGGATTGTTGGAGGTGTATCGGTTGGAAAATGGCAATTACAAACTAGAATTTCCTGATGAAGAAGGTCGCCATTGGATAGCAGATTTTGGTTTGTATTTGGGAACTTGGCGGGGGGAAAAAGAACAGCGTACAGGCTATTGGTTGCGCTGGTGGGATGAAGCAGGAAATCTGCTTTTGTGGGGTGTAGAACAGATAGCAGCGGAACGACAACGGGTCGAACTCGAACGCGAACGGGCCGATCGCGAACGCCAGCGGGCCGATCGCCTAGCTGAGTATTTGCGCGATCGAGGAATTAACCCGGACGAAATTGTTTGATAAATTATCTGTGATATTTGTAGGGTGCGCTGCGGCGCACCTTATACCAATCTAATGGGTCGTTGCACATATCTCGATCCCCCTAAATCCCCCTTAAGAAGGGGAGTAGGGGTTGACTTTGAGAAGAATCTTGTCCCCCCCTTATTAAGGGGGGTTAGGGGGGATCAGATTCTATGCAGTCTCATAAAAAATTGGTATTACGAGATTATCGAATACTCGGATTCCTATTCCTCAGATTCTGGGCTCCGGGAACTTTGCGGCTGGGACGGCGCTGGTTCAAACTGCTCGCACTGCGAGTATTCAAAGCATCAGCAGAACCTGTCAAACCCAAATCTTGTAAAATTTCAAAAGCCGCCCTTTGTCCGGTTTCGCAACCGCCTTCCATATAACCTTGGTTTTCCAGCGAAGTGTGTTCTCCGGCAAAATATAAATTGCCAACTCGTTCGCCTTCTACGCCGTACATTTGCGTCCACTGTCCGACTAAATAGCAGGAATAAGAACCTTTAAAAAAGCGTTCTCCCGGCCAAAAAGCTCGTACAGCTTTGCCGGTTCGCAAATTGCTCACTCCGGGAAAAACTCTTTCAAATTGTCCTAAAAATCTTTGTGCTTGGTCTTCAGGAATTCCGCTGCCGATCGCCAAACCTTGTCTGCCTCCTGTAAAATTAGTAACTAAACCGTTAGCAGTAGGAGCAAAAGGCGTAGCTTCCCAGCTATTTTGAAAGCCTAAATCGCTATAAACAGAAGCAGTTGATTGATAAACTTCCCGCCAAATTCGGCTGCGGTAGCCGGTAACTAATTTAGAATTAGTACCGTAACCCAACTGCTCGATCGCCCTGCGCTTCGGTTGGGGCAAAGGTACGTTAATTTTAACGTCTCGCAGAGTGCTAAACGGCAAAGTTAACAAAACCCGCTCGTAAGTGCGCTCGAAGGCACTTTGTCCCGATCGCAAATTTACCCGATAGCGGCCGTCCGGTAACAGAGTAATCGCTTCCAAAACCGTCCCCGCCTCGATCGAACCAGACAATTGACCGGCCAAACGGTTGATAATTTCACTGTTGCCGCCCTCAATTTGATAGCGCTCGTCGCTGTTGCCGTACAATTCAAAAGTGTTAGGTTCAGAACCGATTAAAAACAGCAGATTTAACGCCGACTGTTCTTCGGGATCTCGGCCGTATTCCACCGTGTAAGCAATGCGGAGCAACTGCCGGACAATCGTGCTAGTATCAGCTCCATCGAGATATTGAGCGATCGAAATATTGTCCAATCTTTCTGCAGTTTCCGTAAAATCCAGATAGCTAAAGTTATCGCCCACTGCCTGCCAATCAGCACTAATTTTAGTGGCTAGCGGCGCAAAATCTGCAATTAATTGCTCCAGAGAAAAGCGCCGTCTGTCAAAGAAAAAAGTATCCTTGACGAATCCCCGCTGCACTTGAGCTAAGTCGATCGCCCGCAGGCCCAATTCCGTCGCCAGCGAGATTAAAGTAGTATGACCGGTGTCAATAAATTCTCCTCCCACATCCGCCGAAATCAGCGTTCCGGCGACCTTTGGTACAGTGCGAATCCGCCCCCCCACGCGGTTAGTTGCGTCGATTATATCGGCACGCACGCCCCCCTGACGCAAGCGATAGCCCGCCGTCAAACCCGCAATCCCGGCACCGACAATCAAAATGGGCGATCGTCCCTGCTGCTGAGCAAAAGCCCCCTCCCGAGTAAAAGTCGCAGCAGCAGCAGCACTCGCTACCGCCAAACCCCCGTGCAGCAACTGGCGCCGAGATATGGGAAAATTGGAAGTGCGATCTGCCAGCATCCCCAGCAGTTCATCAGCCGGAATGCCCGTTTCCCGAGACTTTTGGGCAATACTCGCCGCGCGGCGCAGCATTGCCATCAGTGCAGATTTAGCCATAATTGAGATGCCCTCACAAAACTTCGGTGTAAACTGGATTGTCGATCGAACTTGATTGTGCACTTTCCAGACTACAGTACAGAGAGATTTTTTTAATAATGCTAACCCTCAGAACACTGTTCGACAGCAAATTTTATCTCGAAAACAACCCAGATGTCGCCGTAGCAGTCGCCAGAGGCACGGTATCGAGC
>NZ_JBARVX010000432.1:0-4643 GCF_049646505.1 Microcoleus sp. | reverse complement strand
GTTTGAGAGTGAATGTTCAAAATTGCTTCGCGGCCAGATAAATCCGGGCGATCGACCAAAACTTGGCGATCGAAACGGCCAGGGCGCAACAAAGCAGCATCCAAACTTTCCGGGCGGTTCGTAGCAGCCAGCACAATTACCGTAGTATTGCCAGCAGCAAAACCATCCATTTCAGTTAATAATTGATTGAGAGTTTGTTCGCGTTCGTCATTCCCGCCAAACGCAGCGTTAGTGCTGCGAGATTTGCCGATCGCATCCAACTCATCAATGAAAATAATACAAGGAGCCTGCTTCTTAGCCTGCTCGAATAAATCTCTAACCCTTGCAGAACCAACGCCCACAAACAGTTCCACAAACTCCGAACCAGAGATACTAAAAAACGGCACGCCCGCTTCACCAGCCACAGCTTTTGCCAACAGCGTTTTGCCAGTTCCCGGAGGCCCGACTAACAGCACACCCTTCGGAATTCGCGCGCCAATTGCCGTAAAGCGATCGGGAGTTTTCAGGAACTCAACAACCTCTACCAATTCAGTTTTAGCCTCCTCTACTCCAGCCACATCAGCAAAAGTAATTTTCGCCGATTCACCTTCCACGTAGACCTTAGCTTTACTTTTGCCGATCGACAGCGCACCCTGCGGCCCACCACCGCCCCGGTTCATAAAAAATTGAAAAATCGCCACAAAAATCAGCGGCGGAATCACCCAGCTCAAAACACTGCCAATCCAGCCATTTTTAGAAGGAGGAGTTGCCGCAAATTCAACACCTTTTTCTTGCAAAAGTTTAGGCAGATCCAAGTCAAAAATGGGCGTAGTTGACAGCACTTGACCTGGTTTGTCGTCTTCACCTTTGAGTTGGTAGCGAATTTCATTTTGTCCTACCGAAGCTCGCACTACATCTTGTTCTTGGACTTGATGCACAAACAAGCTGTAAGGAACTCGCGGAATTTGCTCCCCAAACAAGTTGGGCAAAAAGATATTTGCCAGCAGAAACAAACTTGACAGCAATAACAAAATATTGCTAATTAATCGAAAACGAGGTAGTTTGGGCTGGTCTTTAATAGCCATTGAAAACTATCATCCTTGAATTTTAGTTAGTTTAATTCATCTATTTTCTCATCAAATAAGTACGCAGTGCCTTGGCGGATTTCCTCACTCGATCGGTCGGTTAACCGGGCATCAGTGATTTAGGATTGAAAACGAACCGCTTTCGAGGCGAAGACACAAAGGAATAGAACAAGAAAATAGACTTATAGTTAGCTGTCAATAATTAATAGTCAGGGTTACTTATTAGTTCACAATCCCTCGAACATTCTCTCTCTTTTATTATACCAATTTCATAAAGTTATGCTACTACCGAAAATTTGACTCCCCCCCCTTTATAAGGGGGGGTTGGGGGGGGGTAGATATGTAGCGCTATTTTATGAATTTGGTATTACTTCGCGACCTTTGCGTCTTCGCGGTTCGTTCTACCAGTGATTTAGGATTAAAAACCAACCGCTTTCGAGGCGAAGACACAAAGGAATAGAACAACAAAATAGACTTATAGTTGTCAATGATTAATTAATAGTCAGGGTTACTTATTAGTTCACAATTCCTCGAACATTCTCTCTCTTTTCTTACTTCGCGAGCTTTGCGTCTTCGCGGTTCAATTTAGTATAATTCTAGCTAACCGCCAGACACATTCTTAGCAAACTCTTCGCGTCCAGAAACCAAATTAGCTGGAACGCCGTTAGGGAAATTTTGGGCGATTAAAGCTTGCAACTTTTCAACTCGGTTTTCAGGGTTTGGGTGAGAACTCAAAAACTCCGGCGGCGCTTCGCCCTTCCTAGCAGCACCGAGAATTTGCATCAACTCAACAATACCTCTAGGATCGTAACCCGCCTCGGTCATAAACCTAAAACCGAGCCGATCGCTCTCAAGTTCATCCGATCTACCGTAGCGCAAACTCACAACTTGATTGACAGCTTGAGCAACTAATGCAGCCTGCTGGCCGCCACCGCGTTCATCGCTAGCCGCCACCCCAACCGCCGTTACCAAAGCCCTCCCCAACTGCTGTTTTGCCAAGTGTTCCGCAGCGTGTCGCCCGATAACGTGACCGGCCTCGTGTCCCAGTACAGCAGCCAACTGAGCCTCGGAATTCAGCCGCCGCAGGAGTCCGGCGGTAATGAAAACTTGTCCCCCCGGAAGAGCAAAAGCATTAACAGTTTTGGCGTCTCGCAGCAGGTAGAATTGAAACGGATAACCCGCTTTTTTCGCCTGCGAACCTTCGATCACCTTTTCTCCTACTCTCTTGACATACTGTTGAATTTTTGGGCTGGGATAAAGCCCCCCGTATTGAGCCGCCATTTTGTCTCGCGCCTGCAATCCCAAAACTACCTCTTGGCGCGGCGAAAGCTGCACCCGCTGTTTCTCTCCGGTAACAGGATTTTCTACACTGCTGCTAAAATAGGTAATTGCGCCAAAAAATGCCATTAACAGCCCGATCGCAGCGCGGAATAAAAATTTGTTCACAGGCGTTTACCTAAAAAGTTTAGCCAGTAGGATATTATACTGACAGCTACTTTTACATCTATCTGAAGTATTAACAATCGAAAGTTGTTAGATATTTTTTTGGATGATTTGCGAACAAGGCTTTTTTGAACGAACCGCGAAGACACAAAGCTCGCGAAGTGGCGCGCCAGCGCTTGGACATTAAGAAAGAGAAGAAGAGAAGAAGAGAAGAAGAGAAGAACGTTATAGTTGTGAATAGTTAGTTAATAGTTACTTAATGGTGATTAGTTCAGCATCACTTGAAGATAATCTCGCTCTTTTTGTCCCTCTTCCTTCTTCCCTCTTCCCTCTTCCTTCTTCCGACGGACTTACATCCGTTACATCCGTTACATCCCGTACATTGCTCGTTGCCGAACTTCCTTCTTCCTGATGACGTTGGACGGAAAGTTCGGAGGCGACAGCAAAACATGACTAATGACTAATGACTAATGACTAATGACTAATGACTAATGACTAATGACTTCGCAATGCAATATGTTTCAAGCTACTCGCCGCCGCCTTGCTATTTGGTATACGGCCGTTACTGCAGTGTTGTTACTATTATTCGCCACGGGTTTCTATTTTTACGTTCGCAATACTTTGATCGATCGCATTGACGATACTCTCAATCATGTTGTGGAAGTAGTAGAGCGCACACTTGTGATCGAACCAATCATTTTTGGAACCGATCAAACCAAGTCTCAAGTGAATATTCAAGCCAGTTTTCGAGACAGCAGCGATTCTGTAGAAGATGACCACATCGATTTAGAATGGTTCAGTCCTACCGGCGAGTTGCTGTGGTCTACTTTGTCGGAACCGCTAAATGTTCCGATCAACGCTAACCGCACCGGCGAAACAGTTTGGGTGATTAATAATAAGTTGAACTCAGAGCAAAACTATTCCCTCAGACAAGTAACGCAGCGAGTGGAAATCGGCCGCCAAGTTTTGGGATATTTGCGAGTCAGCCATCCTTGGTTTGAAGTGACAAAACCGATCCGCCAATTAATTTTTGATTTGATTTTGGGGACTGGTTTAACTTTAATTGGCGTGGCGGCTATTGGCTGGTTGCTGTCGGGATTGGCGATCGCACCGGTGCGAGAATCTTACGGCCGTCTCAAACAGTTTACCGCCGATGCTTCCCACGAACTCAGAAATCCGATCGCCACTATTCAAACTAACGTACAAGTAGCTTTGGCGGAACCGGATATCGAACCGCAGCAACACCAACAGCTACAGGTAATCGAACGCCTGACGCGCCGTTTGGGGCGGTTGGTTGACGATTTGCTGTTTTTAGCCAGACAAGACAGCGGTATCCTGCAGCAGCAGTGGGTTGAAGTTCCCCTCGACGCTTTGTTGATAGAAGTAATTCAGGAACAACAGGCGATCGCCCGACACCAAAATCTCTCTCTTTCCCTCGAAATTATCGATTCCCCCAAGCTTGAAGATAACTTTACAGTTTTGGGCGACTGGGATCAACTAGCGCGAGTATTTACCAATCTCGTCAGCAACGCAGTGCAGTACACAGCCTCTGGTGGCGAAATTGAAGTAGAATTGCAGGTTCCAGTCAAAAACAAAAGAAATTCGTCCGCGCTCAATTCTGTACTGCAAATCAAAGTAACAGACACCGGCACCGGAATTTCCCCGGAAGCGCTACCGCATTTGTTTGATCGATTTTACCGCGCCGATCCCGCCCGCACCCACAGCAGCGCCGCCGGTTCCGGTTTGGGATTAGCCATCACCAAAGCAATTGTCGAAAACCACCGCGGCCAAATCCGCATAGACAGCCAAGTCGATCGGGGAACCGCTGTCACCGTCACCCTCCCCGCCCACAAATTAGAACAATTCCGTCTCTAAAAATCCCCTCTTCCCCTCTTCCCCTCTTCCCCTTCTCTGCGCCCTCTGCGCCCTCTGCGGTTAAAAAAATCTACCCCTCAAACCTTGATTCTTCCTAACTCACACCCAAACACAACTATTAAAATTCATTTCCGGCATAGATTACCATGCTATTTGTTAGAAAACCTCGATCGAACTTGTGAGGAGTTACTTATGTTTCGCCACAATCTACCGTTCAAAAAAATCAGCCTGCTAGCAGCCACCTGCGGCGGTTTACTCGTC
>NZ_JBARVX010000431.1:0-10410 GCF_049646505.1 Microcoleus sp. | reverse complement strand
TGGAAGTAGTTTCAGTCTCTGGCTGTTCGGGATTCAAACCCCCCCCAGCCCCCCCTTGGTCAGGGGGGGTGGGGGGGGTTAAACGGATGTATTGTCGCAGCAAGCCGTTGACAAAACTGCTGAGTCCAGAAAAACCGTTTTCTTTTGCTAGCTGAACGGTGGTATTGACGGCGGCGGAGGGGGGAATCTGGTTGAGATATTCGAGTTGATATAAACCTAAATGTAGAATAGTGCGGAGTTCGGGCGGTTGTTGGGAGGATTTTTTTGTGGCTAGTTTGTCGATGATAAAATCTAGCGACCGAGTTCTTCTGACGCTACCGAAAACTAATTCTGTAACTAAACGCCGATCGAGGTCGTTGAGTTGAGAATTGCGAAAAGCGCGATCGAGGGCGGCATCTGCAAATGCACCGCGGCGGTGGACTTCGCGGAGTGCAAAAAAAGCTATTTGGCGGGGATTTTGCATAATTAAGATATGGGGGCCTAGAAACCGGGTTTTTTACGATAAGCGCGTTACAGCCCGCAGATTTGGTGAAAAACCCATTTTCCGATCGCCCGTGATTCGAGGACTATTATAATCTCAAATGTCCTCTGGATTTATCCCCATTTCTCGGAGTTTTTCCGAAAGGCGATCGGCTTTTTGCTGTACTAACTCTTTCTGCTGTCGTTCTTGTTCCATTTGTTGCTGTGTTTGTTCCATTTGTTGCTGCGTTTGTTCCATTTGTCTCGACAACTCCACATAAGACAAAAACTTCATTCCGTCGGGACTATAAATTTCCAAGTCTCCCGATGCAGTTTCAAAACGTGTCTCCAAACGCGGACTTACCCAACCCTCCATTGATTCAATATAGTTGAGTTCTCCGTCACTTCGCACCCAACCAATTAACTCATTATCCTCTGGATCGTAGACATAATATTCTTCTACTCCATAATTTTCGTAAAACTTAAACAGCTTAAACATTGCTGTCATGCGGTTGCCGCGGGAGAGGATTTCAAACACAACTTGCGGCGCAATATTATCTTCAACCCACTGTTGGTAGGAACCTCTGTCACCTTTTGGTCTGCCAAAGACTACCATAATATCCGGTGCTTGGCGAGTTTTGTTATCTCCTTCGACGGGATACCACAGCAAATCACCTGCTACAAAGACATTTTCGCTGTCTTTGAATAAAGCATCGATTCCGCCTTGAATTTTTACGATTAATTGAAACTGTTTGGTGTTGTCAGACATGGGTTTTCCGTCGCTGTCTGGGTAGATGATTTCTGGCAAATTTTGAGTAGGAATTGTTGCTGTCATGGGGATGACTCCATTGCTAGTAGCATCAATTTCTATTTTATACCTATTTCAAAAAAACCCGACGAGAGCGGGTTGAATTTCCTTTCTTGAGTCGGCGCAGGCGGACTTTGTTTGTGTAGACGCGGTTGAAACCGCCGAGTCTCAAGAAAAACAAAATAAAAACCCGGCTTATCCAAAAAACCGGGCTTAATCATCAGCGTTAATCCGCGTTAATCCGCCAGAATCTGCGGTTGCAAAATGCTACAACTGCTTCACCTCAGCCACCAATTTGGCAACCACATCCTTAGCGCTACCAAACAACATCATCGTCTTATCTTTATAAAACAACTCGTTGTCAACACCGGAAAAACCGGCACTCATTCCGCGCTTGATTACGATCGTATGTTTGGCCTTATCAACCTCCAAAATCGGCATCCCGTAAATCGGGCTAGCCGTATCGTGACGCGCCGCCGGATTCACCACATCATTCGCGCCGATTACCAACGCCACATCCGTTTCTTCAAACTGCGGGTTGATGTCATCCATATCGTACAACTGCGGGTAAGGCACGTTTGCTTCCGCCAACAGCACATTCATGTGCCCCGGCATCCGCCCAGCCACCGGGTGAATCGCGTATTTCACGTCAACACCCATTTTTTCCAAACCGTCGGCTAACTCGCGTACCGAATGCTGGGCTTGCGCTACAGCCATTCCGTAACCGGGAATAATTACCACCGATCGCGCATAGCCCAACATCATCGCACTTTCTTCGAGGTTGATGCTGCGAACAGTTTTGTCAGTAGCCCCACCAGCAACAGCCCCAGCAGTCGCACCACCGCCGCCGCCACCAAACGCGCCAAACAACACGTTAGAGATCGATCGATTCATCGCCTTACACATGATCTGCGTCAAAATGATTCCAGACGCGCCCACCAAAGCCCCAGCAATAATCAGCATATTGTTCATCAAAATGAACCCAGCCACACTCGCCGCAATCCCCGAATAGGAGTTAAGCAGCGACACCACCACCGGCATATCACCACCGCCAATCGGCAGTACAAACATGATCCCCAGAATATTGGAAATCGCCACCAAACCCAGGAATACCGGCACATCCTCCGGGTGAAACACCATATAACCGCTGCCGGCTAAAAGCGCGATCGCCAGCATCGCATTAAACGGCTGTTGAAACGGAAACGAAATCGGAGCACCAGGCAGCAATTCTTGCAGTTTTGCAAACGCCACAAGGCTACCAGTAAAGGTAATTCCGCCGATTAACACGCCCAAAAGGATCGTAATCGTCGTATCCGGCGCAGGCGATTGCGGGATGCTGAGATAGCGCCAGAATTCGCCCACAGCAACAAGTGCAGAAGCCGCGCCCCCGAAACCGTTAAGCAAACCCACCATCTGCGGCATATCCGTCATTGCAACGGTTTTCGCCATAATTGTTCCCACAATGGAACCGATGATGATGCCGACTGCAATCAATTCGTAGCTGATAACTTGCCTTTCGAGTAAAGTACCGACGATCGCAATCAACATCCCGATCGCAGCTAACACGTTTCCTTGACGCGCAGTAGCCGGGGAGCCCAATTGTTTCAAACCGACGATAAATAAAGATGCGGCCACTAGATAGCCTAGCTGAATGCCACTGGGTAGAAAATCGCTCACGCTTTAACCTCTTTTTTCTTGAACATTTGCAGCATTCGATCGGTTACTAAGAAACCCGCAACAACGTTAATTGTGGCAAGGGCGATCGCGATCGTCCCCAAAATCGAAGTAACAGTCACATTTCCCTGGCCCGAAATCAGAATTGCCCCTAAAACCGCAATTCCCGAAATCGCATTCGAGCCCGACATCAAAGGCGTGTGCAGCGTCGGCGGGACTTTATTAATTACTTCAAATCCCACAAACGACGCTAGCGTAAACACCACTAAACCTGCAATCAATCCTTCTGCCATAACAATTGGTAATTGGTAATTGGTTATCTGGTTCGCAATCAGGTTAACTCGTTCCCAGCCTCTGGGCTGGGAACGCATTCATCGGAGGCTCTGCCTCCTGTGTAGGCTGGAGGCGGAGCCTCCGGGAGTGCATTACAAGGCAGAGCCTTGTAACGAGAGAAATATTTTTGCTTCATTAGTCCGCGGAGGCGGACTTTGTTTCTGTAGCCGCGATTTCAATCGCCGGGTATTTTTGCTTTGTTTCTGTAGCCGCGATTTCAATCGCCGGGTATTTTTGCTAACTCACGGCTGAAGCCTCAGCCGCCAAAGCATCCCGCACTCGCTGGTTGCTAATTTCACCATCGCGAGCAACGCAAGCACCAGCAATAATATCATCTTCAAAATTCAAATTTAGTTCCCGATCTTTCACCATTAACTGAAGTAAAGCCGAGACATTCTTCGAGTAAGTTTCGCTAGCGTGAACAGGCATTGACGATGGCAAATTAATCGGTCCGATCACATTAACACCGTTCCATTCAACATCTTTACCCGCTTCCGTACACTCGCAATTGCCGCCTTGTTCGGCCGCGAGGTCAACAATTACTGCTCCCGGTTTCATTTGAGAAACCATTTCTCTAGTAACTAAAATCGGGGCTTTTCTACCGGGGACTTGAGCGGTTGTAATCACTGCATCGGAAGCACCGACGTGCTGGGTGAGCACTTGGCGAGTATGTTGTTTAGCCGCTTCTGATAATTCTTTAGCGTAGCCGCCTGCTGCTACAGTTTCTTCCTTAAGTTCGACATCGATAAATTTAGCGCCCAAGCTTTGCACTTGTTCTTTTGTTTCCGGGCGGATGTCGAAGGCTTCGACTACTGCGCCCAGACGACGGGCTGTGGCGATCGCCTGCAAGCCCGCAACGCCCACACCCATTACCAATATTTTTGCGGGGCGAATTGTACCCGCCGCCGTTGTCAGCATCGGGAAATACTTCGGTAAAGCCGCTGCTGCGATCAGTACCGCTTTGTAACCGGCGACGTTAGCCTGAGATGACAGCGCATCCATGCTTTGAGCCCTGCTGGTGCGCGGGATCATTTCCATGCTGAATGCAGTTACTTTGCGATCGGCCAACCGCTGTACTAAAGCCGGATTTCCCAAAGGATTCAAAAATCCGATGAAAACTCCTCCTTCGCGAAGTTGGTGAACTTCTGATTCTTCTAGGTTCCCGATTTTGACGACGACATCGGCTTCGCCCCACAGCGTAGCGGTATCGGCGACAACACGAGCTCCGGCTTCTTCGTAAGCAAGATCCGAAAAAAAGGATTTTGCTCCGGCACCGGCCTCAACCAAAACTTCGACCCCCTGTTTGACCAATTTGGCTGCAGCGTCGGGTACTAAAGCTACCCGGCGTTCGCCTGCTTCTATTTCTTTTGCGATCGCTAATTTCATGAACTCTCCTTATTTAAGCCTTCCAGGGCGGTTGAAACCGCTCCGACACAAACAAAACCTGCCTCTGCAGGTTCGTAAATTGCGATTTTTAACCGCCAGATGCCTTGCTTTACATTTGACCCACCGCCACCTTAAACTTCTAACGTTGATACTAAAGCCGATCGCCAAAATTACACTCGCTTCTTTAACTTGTCTTATAGATTCAATTTCCCTAAACTGTTAAATTTGTAACCTAGCATGATATAATGAAACGCTGCCTAATTCTGTAGTTATAATGTCAGTTGTCCGTATTACGCAAAAAATAATTGACTGAACTCGCAGAATGGATCGCACTCATCAAATTGCGGATACATTCGATATATTAAAGGCATTCATCGCAAATTGCCCGCTTGTTATTTAAGGTTCCATTGTAAATTTGGTCAGAGGAGTGATTATGAGACGATTGTTTTCGGCACTAGCGGTGACAGGTTGCTTGCTGACAGGCTTGCCAGCCATCAGTTTAGCCCAGTCGATGCCGGGATTCACGATTTTCGGCGGCCCCGATCGCGCCAATCAGTTAAACTACCGCTTGGATTACGGCAAAGCCGGGATGAGCGGCGACAGATACCGGCTGCGAATTCCTTCCAAAAAAGTAAGTCTGGCGATCGCCCAACTGAACATCTCCTATCCAGACTATTACAAAGGCGAATTCGACCAAAAAGACATTAAAGTGCGCGTCAAAGACAAAACAATACAATTGCAAGAAGTAATCTGGGACAAAGAAAATCGATTCATAGAAATTTATCCCGCAGAGCCAATTCCAGCAGGTAGCAACGTTGAGGTTGTACTCTCCAACGTCCAAAACCCAAGACCGGGCGGAATGTACCATTTCAACGTCCGCATCCGCACCCCAGGAGATGTACCCTTGATGCGTTACCTGGGGACTTGGCTGTTGAGTATTGAGTGAAATAAGAGTCCGGGTTTGAGTTAGGGGAACTGATATATTGCACCATTCTCAATAATTTTTTCAGGGCGGGTTCTGCTATGTGCCCCGCCAGAAAATCTACTCTTTGCCGAACAGGCCCGACAGCCTGTGCGGGTGAGAACGGTGCAAGATGTGAGGGCAAGAAATTTCCCGCCCGTCAAGCGATCGCCACATTTAAATTAAATGTGGCGATCGTTTTGCTGCGGGCAAAAATTTAACAATACTCAAATTCGGGTTTTCGGGAGTTTTAAAATAGAACCTTCGGCTCATATCGCAATTCTCAATCATTCGTAATAATAAGTAAGTCGGCGGGAAAAACACAACTATCTTAAAAAAGATAAATGAGGCTAAACCCGAATCCCTCCTGTCTTCTGCCCAACTGCCGAACTGCCTCATCCCAACTACAAATATTTACGCCGTTCTACTTAGTCTCCCATGAATTTACTAGCAAAAATCAAAACAATCAAACTTCCTCCAGCGCTGCGATCGAAAAATTATCGCCTGTTTTTTGCAGGACAAGGCATCTCGCTGATTGGCAATTGGATGACCCAAGTCGCTACTGTTTGGCTTGTCTACAATTTGAGCGATTCACCTTGGATGCTGGGCGTAGTGGGATTTACCAGTCAAATCCCCACATTAATTTTACTGCCTTTTGCAGGAGTTTTAATCGATCGCTGGAACCGGCACCGAGTGATAATTGCCACTCAAATATTAGCAATGGTTCAATCCTTAGCCCTAGCATTTTTAGCATTCACAGGAGTAGTGAACATTTGGCAGATCCTGGTACTGAGTTTCTTCCAAGGCGCAATTAACGCCTTTGACGCGCCAGCACGGCAAGCTTTTGTCCCCGAACTCGTAGAAAAACAAGAAGACTTAGCAAATGCGATCGCCATTAATGCTTCCATGTTCAACGGAGCCAGACTAATCGGTCCAGCAATTGCAGGATTGGTAATAGCAACACTCGGAGCAAGTTACTGCTTTCTGATTGACGGACTGAGCTACATCGCTGTAATTGCAGGCTTATTAGCGATGCAAATCAAGCAGCCCAAAATTCCCGAAACTACCACCAAACCCCTACAAAGATTAAAAGAAGGATTCGCTTATGCCTTCGGCTTTCCCCCAATTAGAGCAATCTTAACGCTATTAGCATTAGTCAGTTTTGCCGGAATGTCGCACACAGTTTTAGTCCCAATTTTTGCCGCCAAAATTCTGCACGGCGACGCCCAAACCCTCGGCTTCTTGATGGCCGCCTCTGGAGTCGGAGCATTTGCAGGCGCGATTTATCTGATCGGACGAAAAAGCATCATCGGCATGGGCAAATTGATTGCAATTTCACCAGCAATCATGGGATTTGGACTGATAGGTTTTGGTTTGTCCCGCGTCTTGTGGCTCTCATTAATAATGATGTTGTTCGTGGGATTTGGTTTCATCATCCAATTTGCAGGAGGAAACACATTTTTGCAAACAATCGTTGAAGACGACAAACGCGGCAGAGTGATGAGCATATACACGATGGCATTTTTTGGAGTGACACCCTTTGGGAATTTAGTAGCCGGCGGATTGGCCAATTATATCGGCGCTTCAAATACAGTCATCATTGGAGGTATAATTTGTATTTTAGGCTCAATAATTTTTACCAAACAGTTGCCAGCTTTAAAACATTTAGTTAGACCAATTTATCAAAAAATGGGTTTAATTTCCTAAACAACCTGTAAACTTCTCTCTTTCTGTCTTCTCTTCTCTTTCTCTGCGCCCTCTGCGCTCTCTGCGGTAAAAAAATCCAAATTAAATACGCAACCAGAGGTTAAATTAATGGCAAATACCAGTGCAATTCCCCAGCAGAGCGATCGCGTTCCCTTAAAAACCTGGATCGGCGTCATGGGAACAATCCTCGGCGCTTTCATGGCAGTTTTGGACATCCAAATCACCAACGCATCTCTCAAAGATATTCAAGCAGCATTAGGCGCAACTTTAGAAGAAGGTTCTTGGATTTCCACCGCCTATCTAGTCGCAGAAATCGTCGTAATTCCGATGACTGGTTGGCTGTCGCAAGTGTTTTCTGTGCGCCGATACATATTGGTAAACGCTGCCTTTTTCACGTTTTTTTCCATGTGCTGCGCTCAGGCATGGAACTTGAGTTCAATGATTGTCTTTCGAGCTTTGCAGGGGTTTACAGGCGGCATCTTAATTCCAATGGCTTTTGGATTTTTGCTAACCAATTTACCGCCCAAAAAACAGCCGATCGGCATGGCGATGTTTGCCCTGACAGCTACTTTTGCACCATCCATCGGGCCGACATTGGGAGGATGGCTGACGGAGAATTACGGTTGGCAATATGTGTTTTATCTCAATTTTGTTCCGGGGATGCTGCTGCTAGCGGCTGTGTGGTACGCTGTTGACCCTAAGCCGATGCAGCTAGAACTGCTAAAAGGGGGCGACTGGTGGGGAATTATCTCAATGGCGATCGGCTTGGGTTCCCTGCAAGTCGTGTTAGAAGAAGGCAGCCGCAAAGACTGGTTTAGTTCTGATTTTGTTTTGCGTTTAACCATAATCTCTGCCATATTCCTCAGCGTTTTTTTCTGGATTGAACTAACTCGAAAAAAGCCGTTTATCAACCTGCGATTGCTGACTCGCCGCAATTTTGGCTTAGCAACTATTGTCAATATTTCATTGGGGGTAGGATTGTACGGTTCGGTGTTCATTCTGCCCCTGTATTTAAGTCAGATTCAGCAATACAATGCCATGCAAATTGGCGAGGTAATTATGTGGGCTGGCGTACCGCAGTTATTTATCGTGCCAATCGTGCCGAAATTGATGCAGCGAATGGATTTGCGGGTGCTGATTGCTATAGGTGTGAGTTTGTTTGCGGTGAGTTGTTTTATGAATGCCAGCATGAGTCACGATACGGGTATCGATCAGTTGCGTTGGTCGCAATTGGTGCGAGCATTGGGACAGCCTTTAATTATGGTGCCGCTGTCAACTATTGCCACGGCTGGTATGGAGAAACACGAGGCTGGTTCGGCTTCTGGTTTGTTTAATATGATGCGAAATATGGGAGGTTCGATGGGGATTGCGGCGCTAGCAACTTTGGTGACGCAGCGGGAGCAATTTCACTCGAATCGTTTGGGGGAATCTATTTCTTTGTACAATCCCGCAACGCAAGAAAGACTCAATCAAATGACTCAGTATTTTGTGAGTCGCGGTGCTGATTTGAGCGTGGCGCAAGACCAGGCAATTAAGGTAATTGATAATATTGTCCGCCGCGAAGCTTATGTAATGGCTTTTAATGATTGTTTTTACTTTGTGGGAATTGCTTTGTTGTTAAGCGGGATTGCTATTTTGGGTTTTAAAAAGGTGAAAGCGGGTGCGGGTGGTGGGGGCGCTCATTGATTGGCTATGGTGCAGAAAATGTATATTTGGGGCGGGCAGGATGCCTCTCGATCCCCCCTAACCCCCCTTAAAAAGGGGGGGACAAGACTATTCAAAGTCCCCCTTGTTAAGGGGGATTTAGGGGGATCTATCGCGCATTCGCCTACAAGTGCAAGTTCTATATTCACCATTCTTGTTCTGCTTCGGCTTCGGCTTGGATTAACTTTTGCCGCAGTTGCACCCAATTTATTTGATGAGAGGGGGAATCTTCGAGGAGTTTTCCGCGCTGTAAGTGCAGAATTCTGGTGCTAAACTGTTCTGCTAATTCTAATTGGTGATTGACCATTAAAATTGTGGTTTGATTGTTAGTTAGCTGTGTCAATACTTGCAAAATGTGGGCGGCTTTTCCTGCGTCTAGGGCGGATGTTGGTTCGTCTAAAAGCAAGATTTTTGGTTCCAAAATGATGCCGCGGGCGATCGCCACTAACTGTTTTTGGCCTGTGGAAAGCTGCAATTCGGTGCGATCGAGCCATTCTTGGGGGATATGAAGTTGTTCAATAACCCCGCTAATTCTCTGTGCAATGTTTGATGGAGTCACGCCCCGCAGCTTCAAAGGATAAGCCAACGCTTCTCGCACCGACATTCCCAAAAGCTTGGATTCTTGCAAAATTAGGGTGATTTGTCTGCGGAGTTCGATCGCCCCTATTTGCCGGTATTCTGTATTTTCCAGATAAATCGAGCCGCTGGTGGGGCTGCTGAGTCGGTTTAACAACCGCAACAGCGTAGTTTTCCCAGCACCTGAAGGGCCAACAATTGCGACGCGAGATCCCTTGTGTACCTGAAACGAGATATTGTTTAATAAGTAGCTAGAGGCGATCGGTGTTTTCAAACTTACACCATCAACACGCAATTGAGGAATTGTTTCTGTATTATTTTGTGAATAATTAAGCATTTAATTTATTTAAAATAGGGAATAATTAGTTTTATTGAACCGCGAAGACGCAAAGGACACGAAGGGGAGCATCTCTGTCGGAAAGCAGCCAAGCTAAAAAATGGAGGTAGGAGACAGGAGACAGGAGGAAAGAGGAAAGAGGAAGAAAGAAGGAGTCAAAAGAAGTATTTTTACAAATATGAGATGTTTCCACACGAAGTCAGAATCAGGAAGAAAATCGCAAAAATAATATCCAGATTTCCAACTTCTTCAAGAAGTCGGAAATCTCATAAATTCATCCGTGTATCCGTGTCCGCATCCGTGTCGTGCCGCTCTTCCTTCTCAAACTTTTACTGCTTTTTCCAATGGAAAACCCAACTGTTCGCGCTGTTCTAAATAAAGCTGAGCAACCCGTCGCGCCAAATTGCGAATCTTGGTAATATAGCGAGTTCTTTCCGTTACCGAAATCACGCCTCTAGCATCGAG
>NZ_JBARVX010000430.1:0-4429 GCF_049646505.1 Microcoleus sp. | reverse complement strand
ACGTACATTGCGAATCGGGATGGACGCAGACTCCGCGAAGGCGATCCCGTCACGAAGGGCGAACTGCTTGCCCGTGTGGACGATCGCAACTTAGTCGCAGATGTGCGTCAAGCCGAAGCTGCTGTTTCCGAAGCACAGCAACAGCAAGCGGCGGCGAACGCAGACATTGCAGGAGTTCAGGCACAAGTCGCGCAAGCCCGCACTCAGGTACAGGAAGCGCAAGCGCGACTGCGAAATGCACAATCCGGTCGCAAGCTCGCAGCAACGAATGTCGATCGCTACAGCTATTTGGTCAATGAAGGGGCTGCCCCTCAAATAGAGCTTGACCAACGCCGAAACACTTTGACTGAAGCTGAAACCCAGATTCAAACGGCGCGTGCAGGGATAGAATCGGCACAGCAACAGGTGTTATCGGCACAGGCACAGGTGAGCGCGGCACGAAAACAGGCGCAGGCAAAGCAATCTAGCATTAAGACCGCCCGAGCCCGCCTTTCGCAAACCAAAGTTGCCCTTGAAAAAGCCAGCATTGTGGCTCCTTTCGATGGCATTGTTGCCTACCTCAACATCTCAGAAGGAGAATATTTTACGCCGCAATCGGTCAGTTCTCAACTGGGAGGCGACTATCAGGGTATCTTAGAGCGGATTCCAATGGTGATCATCGATCCGAACCGCTACGAAGTGCAGGTTGAGTTGCCGGGGACGAATGGCGAACGAGTACGATCGGGGCAAGAGGCTCTCGTGGCTTCAAAATCCGCCCTGGCGACGGCTTCACCCCAAACTAGCGGTAGCGAAGCGCTAACGGCGAATGCCCGCGCCAAGGGTGAAGTCTTTGCAGTAAATCCGGCAATTAGTCCGGGCGGACGCGCGATCGAAGCCAAAATTAGGCTGAATCCGACGACAACCAATGCTGTACGGCACGGCGAACAGGTCTTAACGTGGATTGCGATCGCAGAAAACGCTGATGCTGTTGTTGTTCCCCTGAATGCGGTCGTGCGGCGCGATCGGGTTCCCTACGTGTTTGTTGTCGCTCAAAAGGGGGTGGTCGAACAGCGACAGGTCGAGCTAGGCATTACCGGAATTGCTGAGCAAGAAATTAAAGAAGGGGTTGCAGCCGGAGATTTGGTAGTCACTGAGGGACAAAATCGCCTCGTTAACGGCGCGTCAGTTCAGGTCGTTGAAGGGAATCAAAAGTAGTCATGAGCGAACTCAAACCTTTATCAGAGGTCGATCGCGCTGACCCAAACGGTCATCAGCCTCAGAGCGATCCTCAACCTCCCACCTCCAAGAAGCCTTCCGGTCTGGCTCAATTTTTTATTCTCAACACGATTTTTGCCATCCTACTCAGTCTGCTGATGGTGGTCGGTGGCGGGTTAGGCTATTTCTCCATGACGAAGCAGTCCAACCCTGATATCGATATCGCGGTTGCCAGCGTGACGACGACCTGGGGCGGTGCCGATCCTCAAACGATCGAGCAACAGGTCACTAGCAAAATAGAAACCGAAATCACTTCGGTCGAAAACGTCAGCAAAATTCAGAGTGCTTCCTATACGGGCTACTCTGTCATCAGTGTGGAGTTCAACTCACAAGCCGATCCGGACAAGGCAGTCCAAGAGTTGCGCCAAGCCGTTTCTCAAGCAGAATCGAAGCTCCCCGCGAACGCTGAACAGCCCGTGGTCAGGCAGTCTTCGGTGAATGATGCCCCAATTCTGACGCTGGCGCTGTTCGGCAACATCGACCCGACGGTAATTTCTCAAGCTGCTAAAGGGATTCAAGACCGTTTAGAACGAGTGGCAGGAGTGAGCGAAGTGAATCTGGGCGGTGCTCGTGAAGAGGTAGTCAGTATTCAGATGGACCCGTTTCGCTTGGCGAATCTGGGCATTTCACCCGCCACGGTTGCGACTGAAATTCGCAATGCGAATCGAGATGTACCCTTAGCCGCGATCGAAAGTGATGCGATCGGGTCGCAAGTGCGCTTTTACGGTCGATTTCGGGAACTCAAAGATTTACGAGAACTCCCCATCACGCGGCTAGAAGGACGAGTGGTACGCCTCGAAGAACTTGCCACGGTCAACCGAGAACTAGAGCAAGAACAAACCCGCGCCTTCATCAGCACAGAGGGCAAAGACTATCAGCCTGTTGTTAGCGTCGGCATCAAAAAAGTGCCGGGACAGGATTCGATCGAGGTAATCGATCGCGTTCTCGCTGCAATGGAGCAAATTAAGAAAGATCCCAATGCTTGGGTGAGCGGATTAGAGTACAGCATTATCGCTAACGAAGCAGACATTATTTGGGAACAGTTGGGCAATTTGTTTACCAATGCGTTGCAGTCAATGGCAGCAGTGTTTGCCATTCTATTCGTCGCTCTGTCCTGGCGTGAAGCTTTGATTGCTGGACTTTCGATTCCCTTGACGTTTTTAGGAACACTGGCAGTCCTGTGGCTAACCGGACAAACGCTCAACAACATGGTACTCATCGGCATGGTGCTGGCATTGGGCATTCTAGTTGATGTGTTCATCCTGATGATGGAAGGAATGCACGAGTTCATCTTTGCTCAAGGTTTGAGCTTTAATCAAGCCGCTTTGAAGACCGTCAAAACCTATGCGCCTGCTGCTTTTTCGGGACAGCTAACTACAATTTTGGCATTGTTCCCTCTCTTAACCATTAGCGGTACGTTAGGCAAGTTTATTCAACTGCTGCCCTATACAGCAATTATTTGCTTGATATTGAGTTTTACGATCGCGATTCTAATTGATGTTCCCCTCTCTCGCTATCTGTTGGGCAATGTCAAAGGCGTTGAAAAGAAATCTCGCGTCGATCGCATGAGCGAAGTCGCTTCCGATCGCTGGGCGCGCTGGAGCATCAATCACACCGTTAAAAATAAAAAGGTTGCCTGGGCATGGGTGATTGGTACGATCGTTATCTTCTTCTGCGTCATGTCAACGTTCAGCCGTATTCCCATTGAATTCTTTCCCCAAAGCGACCAACGCAACTTTAGCGTCAACGTCGAACTTCCGCCTACAACTACCCTGGACGTATCTCAACGGGTTGCCGATGACTTAGGGAAAACGCTGCGGGAAAAACAGAACATTGACAGCGTAATCAAGTATGTGGGGCAACGCAGTAATTTAGTCGCTTCTGGCGAACTACAGCCGGGTGAAGGTAGCTACTTGCTAGGGTTTTCAGGCATCCTCGTTCCTAGAGACAAACGCGACATGATTTCGTTTGAATATCTGGATACACTCCGTAATGAGCTACAAACCGCGATCCGCCAATATCCCGGTGCAACGCTGGTTCTTAATGCTCAACAATCGGGGCAAAGTGGCGACCCGATTCAGATCGAGATTACGGGTAGCGATCTAGATGAACTCCGGCAAGTCTCCCAAGAAGTGCAGATGGCACTCAGGCAAGTTGCGGGTACAACCGACGTGCGCGATAACTTAGGCGCTTTGGAACAGGATCTCAGGCTGATTCCCAAACGTGAGGCGCTTTCGTTCTACAACCTGAGTGAAGACGAACTGGCATCGCAGGCACAGTATTACACCCGATCGATCGATGTGGGAGACTATGCGATCGGCGGCAATCAAGAAGACCTGGAAATCCGTCTCAGTACCGCTTGGGCATCTCGAAACGGCAGAGTAGGTGGTCCCACCCGCCGCGATGAACTGCTTGCAGTCCGATTCTTTACCAACAACTCGGATCGGAAAGTGATTCCAGCCGGGGCGGTTGTAGATACAGTTCAGGCAGAAGCACCGCTTTTAGTCACTCGACGCGGCGGACAACGGACAGCAACCGTGCTGGCGAAGAACGAAAATCGCACTGTAGGTGAGATTCTGGCAGATTTGGAACCGAAGCTACAAGAAATGAAGCGATCGTGGTCACAGGGCTATAACTACAGCTTTGGGGGCGAAACCGCAGATCAAGCAGAAACCTTCGGTTCAGCCGGTCAAGCGTTGGGAATTGCTGTTTTCTTAGTCTTTGCAGTGCTGGTATTGCAATTAGGCTCATTTCGACAGCCGTTTATCATTCTACTGGCAATTCCATTTGCTCTCATTGGCACCGTTGGCGGCTTCTTTCTTGTGGGCATTCCGTTTTCGTTTACTGCTTTTATCGGCGTGATTGCGCTGGTTGGCATTGTGGTAAATGATGCGATCGTCATGGTTGATACGATGAATAGCTATCAGCAAGACGGGATGAAGGTCAAACAAGCAGCCGCACGAGGCGCTGCCGATCGTCTCCGTCCGGTTCTTACAACTAGCATCACTACCATCATTGGATTGATTCCGCTTGCGTTCAGCGATCCAACCTGGATGCCGTTGTGTGGTGCCATTATCTTCGGCTTGCTTGCCGCCACGCTGATTGCGTTGGTGGTTATTCCTTGCCTGTATCTTCTGTTCACACCCAAAACTGAAAACTTAGATTCAGAGTTGAC
>NZ_JBARVX010000429.1:0-11318 GCF_049646505.1 Microcoleus sp. | reverse complement strand
CAATCAAATTGATTGCGGTTTATCGAGCCGAAATTATATCATATCATGTCGATTCTGACAACGTTAAATACATCCGGTTAATTAAACTTCAAACAAGCCCAGACTTGATGAGAAACCGGGTTTCTGGATGTTCTGTTTTTAATCGACTAAAAACAGCGAAGCAATCTCTAAAGTATGTTCAAGCTACGCTGCATCGCGAACAGGAACAGGTTCAGACTTTTTTTGAACCGACTGCGCCGGAATTACAGATTGTCTGATACATCTCGATACCGATCGCAAATATCCCACTTCTGCTTGAATAGAATCCATCGCCGACAGACTCTCAACTAATTCATCAAATTCATCAGCACTAACTCCAGCACTGTTCAAAACTTCTTGGTTGAGCCTCCCGTACATTCCTTGTAATAGAAGTTCGATAATCTCGCTGTAGTTAGCAATTTCTGTTCCGTAACCTTGCAGTTTTTTCGGATTGATTCCCCACTGCAAAATTTTCAGCAATTCTGCGGCGGAACTCCACGCAAAAGAAGAAGCAACCACTTCTCTTTCCGCTGCGGCGAGAGCTTGCTTGATTTCCACTTCCGGGAAATCTGGATTGACAATTAATCTTTCCAGCTTCGACACTTGTTTTTCTAACACGCACAAAGAAAAAGGAGCTAATTCTACAATCACCATGTCGCCAGCCTCGTCAACTATTCTGAAAGGATCTTCCAAAACATTAATTAGGAGGTGAATGTCTGTAGGTTTGCTCCAGTCAAATTGTCCGAGGAAAAACGGTTCTTCGTATCCCGGTAAAAGTCCTTGAAAATAAATCGGCAGATTTTTGCCTGACTCAAGAATTTTATAAAGAGCGACTTCCAGGGTTTCTGTCGGCCATCCGAGATTGCTCACGGCGACAATTTTCAGTTTTCCGGGAACGGAAACCACCAGCGAATTCAGTAACAAATGTACGGCTTCGATTAAATTTTGAGCGGTTACGTAGCGGTGGGGAGCGTGAACGTTGACTGTTTTACTTTGCTGTACTTTCTTGGACATTTGCTCGCAGAACAAGCTATTTTCTAACATATGAGTAAAGCGCACCATCCCGTAAGTGACGCTTCCTTCTTGAGCGGCTTTGGCAAATTGCCATTCTGCAAATTTTTTGGAGGCGGCGTAAACTTCGGTTGTAAAATATCGAGATGTTTTTCCTGTGGAAGAGAAGATGCAGTCTTCTACGCCGTATTCTTCGGAAAGTTGGATGACGTGTTTGCATCCTAACAGGCTGGTTGTAACTGTTTCTCGAATTTGGATTTCAGCTAATCCGGGCTGGCGCTGGGCTGCTAGGTGAAAAACAATCTGCGGTTTTTCTACTTCAAATATGTGTTTGAGCGCCTGGAAGTTGCGAATGTCGGCGGCGTAGAAAGTTACTGCGCCTTCTTTGTTAAAGTGCGGGATAGTTTCTGCGGGGTTTTGACATCGGGCTTTGTCTGCGGAAATGATGTTAGTTGCGCCTAGAGAGAGGAGTTTTTCGATTAGAAAACTTCCGACGCATCCTTCTCCGCCGGTGATGAGGATGGTTTTTCCTTTGATTTTGTTGCTGCAGGCGAGGCTGTACAGGTTAATGGTACGATCGCGCACGTCGCTAAAAGGTTCGCTTTCTAATTGTCCGTCGGCTTGATAGGCTGCGATTAGTTGTGCGGTGAGAGTTTGTAGCGTTGCTAGGATTTGCGGATTTTGCGGTTCGGGGGAACCGGGGGGAACTAGCTGCTGGATGCGATCGATTATTTCTGCTTTGCTGACACCTTCAAACATTTCTGAGGGGTTAAATGTGCTTGGCATTTTCTTGGCTCCTTTAAAGTCTAGAAATACTGTTGCCCGTCGGCGATTTGTTAAACTGATTTGCGAGAAAAAGAATTTAGAAAAGTTTGCTCGGTTTTAGGGTTTTTTAGATATCAAGCGGCTTAATCGGCATGACAGGCGATCGGCTTTCCTGCTAATTAATTGTTTTCCGGGTACTTGTAGTTTTGTTAAGGACTTTTTTCACCTGCTTGTTTTGGCGATCGGCAAAATCTTCGCGCTAACTGTCAAAAATTTGTCACTACAACTATAAACTTAAGTTGCTGGCTGTTGGCAATACTCAAAACATATCTTTACTATTTCTTTGCAATCAGCACCGTATCTTCACGCAATTTTAAAGTTAATGTAAAGAAGCGCGGGTTTTTAACAAACTTAAGGATACTTACTGCGGACGAAAAATGTATTATTTACTACTAAATTAAGTAAAAATTTAAGTAAAGGTACTGAGAGCAGAGCCAAATATTGCGGTGTGCCGAAAATATTGCTACCTATACCACTTGAAAAAAAGAATGCAGCGGTAGGTTAAGTTACTCATACACAATTAGTCATTCCCAATTTTTAATTCTCAAATCTTTAATGCTCCAATCTCAAACGGTATTCATTGGTGGGGTAGTTTTGTTGTGCCTACCCCTGTATTTGTGCTGCTACCGGGCGCGAACGCTGCGCTCTTTTTTGCTGCCTTCAAAGTTGCGGGCCGAGGCATTGTCGTAGCCTCCAGTCCGCAAGCGGCGGTCTAAATCGCTGGCTTCGGGAGAAGTTTTGGCAGCTTCTTCGAGGGTAATTCTGCCTTCGAGGACGAGTTCGTAAAGAACCTGGTTGATAATCTGCATTCCTTCGTAGCTGTCCTGTTCCATCAACCGGAAAGCTTCGTCATCAGCACCTTTCATCAAGTAATCGTGCATGGCGGGCGTATTCACTAAAATATCGTGAACTGCGACGCGGCGGTTGTCAACTGTTGGCAGCAAAAGTTGGGCAATTACTGCTACCAAAGAGTCGCAGATTTGAATCCGCATCGCTTGCTGTTCTTCGGGCGGATACATATTCAACAAGCGGTTTATGGCGTTTATGGCGCTGCGAGTGTGGAGAGTTCCCAACACCAAGTGACCTGTTTGAGCTGCTTGCAGTGCTGTGTTGATGGTAACGCGATCGCGCATTTCCCCAATTAGAATTACATCCGGATCTTCCCGCAAAACTGCCCGCAAAGCTTGCTGAAATTCGTGGGTGTGCAAGCCGACTTCTCGCTGGCTGACCAAGCATTTTTTGGAAGGGTGAATGAATTCGATCGGGTCTTCGATGGTAACTACGTGCTTCTGTTCCATCTGGTTGAGGTGGTCGATCATTGCAGCCAATGTTGTCGATTTTCCCGAACCGGTAGGCCCGGTAATCAAAATTAATCCCTGCGATCGCAAAATGATATTTTTGAGAACTTCTGGCAGCCTTAAGGCATCGATGGTAGGTATTTCCAAGTCGATCAAGCGCAATACTATGGCACCACCGCTGAGGGAATCAAAACAGTTGACGCGACACCGAACGAAGCCCGGGTAAAAAATTGCTGCATCTAATTCCTTGGTATTTACGAACTGTTTTCGCTGTTCGGGGGTGAGAATTTCGGCTAGGTAATGTTCAAAAAGTTCTGGCGTTACTTTGGGGTGGGTGGTTGCTAGTTGCATCACGCCCCGAATCCGAAATCGAGGTACTTGGCCGACTCGAATGTGAATGTCGGAAGCTGAGGCGCTATGGGCATCTCTGACCATTTGTTCGATCGTGCTGGTGGGTGTCTCAGCAGCCCGCTGCTGGGCTGCTGGGGCCGGGCTAGGGGCTGGTGCAGGAGGAGGCGCGGGAGTTGCAACTAGGGGCGGCGGCGGGGGCGGGGTGCGGCGGGCTTGAGCGTCTGGTCGAACGGGTGTAGGATTGTTTGGGGGGTTCATTTTTTTGTCTCCAGTCAGTCTATTTTAGGTGTGAAATTTGAGATTTTGGATTGACTCCACAGATTAATCTGGGAGCAGAAACTAGAGTCTAAATTTTGGGAATCGACCCTGACGCTCGTGTCGGGGGCTTGTATCCATTTTTGGGCGGGGTCAATGTGATTTATTGCGAATAAATACCAGATTTCTAATCTAATCGCTCGCTTGCTAATTCGGTGCTAAATGGTGAGAATATTTTACAATTAGGCTGGGCGGGCGATCGAGTAATTAACAATTTTAACTCCTATGAACATCAGTCAAAAAATTGCCGGCTGGCTCGAAAATCGCGCTGTAACTCCTGCCTACGCGGGTTGGCTGCTTTCGGGAATGACGGTTTTCTTTTTTGGTTCTGCTACTAATACAATGGCTGGGTGGCTGTACGCGCTCAGCGGTGGGAGTTTGGCGCTGTTGGCAATAGCGGCGGTTTTGCCTGCAAAATCGCTCGGTTCTTTGGAAGTCCGCCGCCGCCCGATCGAGCCGGTGAGTGCGGGCGATAAAATTACGGTCGAACTAGAAATCGAAAATCGCGCCCGCCAACCTAAAATTTTGCTGCAGGTGATAGATATCTTGCCGTTTGTACTGGGAAAAGAGGTCGTCCGCCCGATCGAAGTCATAGAGCCGTCAAGCATATACAAGGATACATACTATCTAGAAGTCCGGCACCGGGGGGTCTATCGCTGGGAAGAGGTCAACTTGAGGACGGCCGCCCCTTTAGGGTTGTTTTGGTGCCGCCGCAGCCGTCCGGCGAAAGCGGTGGCGGTTGTCTACCCGCAGGTTTTGCCGTTGAGCACTTGCCCTTTGGTCGATCGCATCGGTCAAGAAGACAGCCCGCAATTGTACAATCGCAGTCGATCGCAAACTGCTACCGAAGGCCTCACCCGCAACCTCAGACCTTACCGCCACGGAGACCCCACCCGCCTGATTCACTGGCGCACCAGCGCCCGCTACGGAGAACTGCGCGTGAGAGAGTTAGAAGTTGCCGCCGGCGGTCAAGACATTATTATTGCTCTCGACAGCGCTGCGATGTGGCAAGCAGAGGAATTTGAACGAGCGGTGACTGTAGCTGCATCCCTGTACTTCTATGCTAGCAAGCGCCTGTTAAACGTCAAACTTTGGACTGCAGGGACTGGACTTGTCTCGGGGAACCGGGTAGTTTTGGAAACTTTAGCAGCGGTTAATGCTGGGGAAGAGGCGATCGAGAATCGATCGAAACTGTCGATAATTTGGCTGACTCAAAACTCTGCAAGTTTAAGCACTCTTTCCCAAGGCAGCCGTTGGGTACTCTGGCCGAGCGCCACTGCGGAAACAGGCGAAAAACTATTAGTAAAACACGATTTACCAGGTTTACAAATTCGCTCCGACCGACCGTTAGAAATTCAGTTGCAAGGGAGTCTTTCGTTTTTGTAAAAAGCATTTTTTTGTAGGAGTCCCAAATGAATGCCTTGCACGGCTGACGGTTGACTGTTGACTCGATTTTATGACTCCGATGCAACCGTCCACTATATGAATCGTAGAGCGCTCCTAAATCCGGTGATTTGTTCGGATATTCAAACATTTTGTATATAAACAAGAAGAGTTCTTGACGGAGCATCTGTGTTTTTTTGTAGCGCTCTTCAATAACTCGCTTGTACAAAACTCGCGATCGCTTGCGAGATAGCAATCAAACAAAAAAATATTTTTACCAAGCCGGAGATACTCCCCTGTCACTCTCTAATTTCGGGGAGAGTTTCGACTACATACTCCGGTACATACTCGGGCAGATTCTCGGCCAAATTCTCCGGTTGATTTTGAGGCAAATTCTGGGGCAAATTCTCCCGTGGCTGTTCTAGCCTGACTCGCCGGATCGGGAGATTTGCAATCAATGCTGTCGCCCGCTGGTCGCTAGCTAGCGAGAACTCCGACTCGGTAGTATCGATTTCCACATAGCGAGACACCACCTCTAGAATTTCTCGGCGCATCGACTCAACCATTTCTGGGCTGAGTTCTGAGCGATCGTGGGCTAGAACCAGTTTCAGCCGCCGTTTTACATCGTCGCGGCTGTTGTCAGGGGTGCGCGGGAAAAGTCGTTCGAGAAGTGTGTATAGCATGGGTAGAGCGGGTTTGTCAAGGGTTGGGCATAGAAAAAGTCAGTCGATTTGAGATTTGAGATTTGAGATTTTAGATCGGGGAATCGCTGAAGACTACTGGGTTGGGTTCGGGTTCATCAGTTTCATTTTTTTGGGGAACGGGTATCACTGGGGAAAACTTTCAAGTAGTTTTTGTGGTGCGGTGCCGGCTGTTTGAAGTCGCGATCCAATCAGCACATCACATAATTTTAGTGTTTAAGAACTTGCGGAGGCGAGTAAAGAAGTTTTCCGGCCGGGGATTGAGATCGAGAAATTCAACTTTTTCGCCTTCTAAGCGGCGGGCAATATTGTCGAAGGCCGTTCCAGCTAAAGAGGCCGTTTCCGACAATACTAATGGTTCGCCTCGGTTCGTAGAAACAATGACGCGCTCGTCGTCGGGAACAACGCCTAACAGCGGAATGGCGAGGATTTCCCGCACGTCTTGCACAGACATCATATCATTTGCCAGCACCATTGCAGGCCTGATCCGGTTGACGATCAGCTTAATTTTTTTGACATTGTTGGCTTCCAGCAGCCCGATGACTCGATCGGCATCCCGGACAGCAGCAATTTCTGGAGTGGTGACAATGATGCCTTCTTGCGCCGGGGCGATCGCATTTTGAAAACCCTGTTCAATACCAGCCGGAGAGTCGATCAAAATATAGTCGTATTTTGCTCCCAACATCCCCACAAGCTGCTTCATTTGCTCAGCGCTGATGGCATCCTTCATCCGAGTTTGGGCCGCCGGCAACAGCACCAAACGCGGCTGCCGCTTGTCTTTCACCAAAGCTTGCTCTAACCGGCACTCTCCGGCGAGAACTTCTAATGCCGTGTAAACAATGCGGTTTTCTAAGCCCAGCAGCAAGTCTAAATTTCTGAGACCGAAATCGGCATCAATGACGGCAACATTGCGCCCCCGCTTAGCTAAAGCCATGCCGAGATTGGCTGTGGAGGTGGTTTTTCCCACTCCGCCTTTCCCTGATGTAACAACAATAATGCGAGCCATAAGCGATTTTAGAATTATTAGTCAGTAGTCAGTTGTCAGTTGTCAGTTGTCAGTTGTCAGTTGGTAGGGGCGGTGGATGGTGCGTGCCCGCCCTCTTAGTTGTTAGTTGTTAGTTGTTAGTTGTTAGTTGTTAGTCGTTAGTTGTTAGTTGTTAGTCGTTAGTTGTTAGTTGTTAGTCGTTAGTCGTTAGTTTTTAGTTTTTAGTTGTTAGTTGTTAGTTGTTGGAAATTAAGAATTGGAAATTGATAATTCGTAGCGAGTAACCAATAACCAATAACCAATAACCAATAACCAATAACCAATAACCAATAACCAATAACCAATAACCAATAACCAATAACCAATAACCAATAACCAATAACCAATAACCAATAACCAATAACTAATAACCAATAACCAATAACCAATAACCAATGACTAATCACCCCCAACTAACTGCGATTTGTCAAAATCAGAGGCTCTGCCGATCCGAATCCCCTGAGAAGTCACATAGGCGACTTCCGGGAAAAACTGAGCGGGTGAGGTTTCAGGGCCTCTGGCCACATACTTAGCAATCCTAATCACCATCGGTTCCATCTGCAAGGTCATAATCACGCTTTTGGTATTGCCGCCGGCACCGGCGTGCACTACGCCCCGCAAACGCCCCCAAACTAGGATATCTCCTCCGGCGATGACTGAGCCGCCGGGATTTACGTCTCCCAAAAGTACGATCGTCCCTGGATGGCGAATTTCTACGCCCGATCGCACTGTCATCTGCAAATATAAAGGTTCCGCCAGCGATTGCGGTTTTTCCGCCACCGTTTGACTCAGAGAAGAAACCGGAGGCTGCTGTTCTACACAATAGCCTGCAGTAGCGGCAGCAACGGCGGTTTGGCGGCGGCTGGTGTAGACTCGTTTGAGTTGCAGTTCCACTTCCGATAGGGCATCGGCGATTTCTTGCAGTTGGCGGATATCTAAAAGTCGATCGTTCCCCATCAATTTTACTTCTGCATTTGGCTGCCAAAAGCGTTCTCCTGCATTCAGCCTAACTTTTAGCTGCTGCCAAAGTTCAGTCCAAGTCGAAGCCGCACCAGTTGCGGCTTCGGTGTTGGTTTCTGGGGGAAGCAGCAACAATAGCTGTCCGTCTTCAGTCTTGAGTCGGACTTGCAAATCTAAGCTGATTTCGGGCGTTGATTGAGCAGCAGCGGCTCCGGCAGAGGCATCGGGTATCATGAAACAGTTCTGAGTTCGGGTATGGACAGGTTAACATCAATATTAGCCTGAGTGGTCATTAGTCATTAGTCATCAGTCATTAGCAAGGCACTCCGCGCGCACTTTAGACAATTATAGGACTTACGCATGGGGGTCTAGAAACCGGGTTTGTTTTACAAAAATACTTCAATGCAAGCCGCAGATTCGGTAAAAAATCCGGTTTCTTCGATCGGTGCATAAATCTTGAATTACTCATTACCAATTCCCCATTACCAATTCCCCATTATCAATTCCCCATTACTTATATGCAGCAAATAAAACGTTATCGCGGCAGTCTTCTTGGTTTAGCAGTTGGCGATGCTCTCGGAACAACTTTAGAGTTCTGTCGCCCAGGAACATTTGCACCTATTAACGATATGGTTGGCGGCGGCCCGTTTCGACTGCAACCGGGCGAGTGGACGGATGATACATCAATGGCACTTTGTTTAGCTGAAAGTTTGATTGAGAAAAAAGGTTTCGAGCCAGCCCATCAATTAGAAACTTATTTGCGGTGGTGGCGAAAAGGTCATTTGAGCAGTACAGGCAAATGTTTTGATATTGGCAATACGGTTCGACAAGCACTTGGAAAATTTGAAGATACAAGACAACCTTTCTGCGGTTATACCGATGCTCATACTGCTGGAAATGGTTCGATTATGCGTTTGGCTCCCGTGCCTTTGCTTTATGCTAAAAATCCTTTAGAAGTAATAGAAAAATCGGGAGCAAGTTCTCGCACTACTCACGGTGCTGCTACTTGCGTCGATGCTTGCCGCTATTTTGGTACTTTAATTGCGGGGGCTGTGAATGGAGTTGGTAAAGATGTGTTGCTTTCGGAAAGATATTGTCCGATTTCTGGCTATTGGGAAGCAAATCCGCTGGTAGCAGAGATTGATGAGATTGCGGCGGGTTCTTTTAAACTGCGACAACCTCCTGAAATTAAAGGTACGGGTTATGTTGTCAAGTCTTTGGAGGCGGCACTTTGGGCGTTTTATAACAGTTCTTCTTTTGCCGAAGGGTGTTTGTTGGCTGTGAATTTGGGCAACGATGCGGATACAACTGGTGCGGTTTACGGACAGTTGGCGGGGGCTTTTTACGGCGAATCTACTATACCGGAAAAATGGCGATCGCAATTGACCGATTTCACTCTAATTGCATCTTGCGCCGAACAACTCTTGACTGTAGGACTTACGCACGGGTGACTAGAAAGCGAGTTTTATTAGAAAAAAATATTTTGTTACACCCGCTTGAAAAACATACTTATAGCCTTTCTAAAAAAGGTGACAAGTCCGTCTATATTAAGATTTTAGATTTTAGATTTTAGATTGGGGAATTGAGGGATTGAGTGATTGAGGGCTCGATGGCTCGATCGGTCAATTCCTCATTTTTCCCTCGAACTGCTATAACTCAATAGTACAACTTTTTGCACTAGCCTCCGCATCAACAATGTTCGATACAGTTTTGCGTTTAAGTGTAATTTTAAGTTGCCGTGTAGCTTTAGCGCTCGCAGCCGCCAATGGAATATCCCCAATAACCGCAGCGGCCCGGCCTACTCACCCCGCTGAACAGGGCGATCGTGCTATTATTGTCATAACAACCGCACAAACTAATGAAAACCCCAAACTCAAACTTTTAACCGAAACCGAAATCTCACAACGGTTGCAAGCTTTGCCACAGTGGAATAGAGACGGTAAAACCATTAAATACACCCACGAATTTAAAAATTTTTTGCAAGCTGTCAGTTTTGTAAATTGCCTGATTTCCCCGTCAGAAAAAGCCCGTCACCATCCCGACATTGCCATTGCTTACAACCGGGTTACAATTAGGATATCGACTCACGATGCTGGGGGGCTGACATCACAGGACTTTGATTTAGCCGAGACTATCTCCAAATTACTCAGCCAGTGGACTCCTGAAAATGTTTGTTTATTAGTAGAAGGTTCTGGATCGTGAATTTACTGCGTCAACCCCAAAAAAGTCAAATAAAAAGACAGTTATTAATTTTATCAGTTTGCTGTTTACTGGGGCAAACCACTGCTTTGGGACAATCCATTGCTCCCGCAAATGACGGCACCGGTACTACCGTCAACCCTCAAGCAAATCGCATCGATATTGGCGGCGGCAAACAGTCGGGAGATGGGGCTAACCTTTTCCACAGTTTCCAACGGTTCGGATTGAATAAAAATCAAATAGCTAACTTTATTGCTAATCCAAACATTCAAAACATTTTAGGGCGCATAGTGGGCGGAGACGTTTCTATCATCAACGGTTTGATTCAAGTTAGCGGCGGCAATGCCAATTTATTTTTAATAAATCCTGCAGGGATTATTTTTGGCACAACCGCTCAGTTAAACGTCCCCGCATCTTTTACCGCTACGACTGCCAACAGCATTGGTTTTGGCAATAATTCATTGAGCGCGATAGGTTTCAATAACTATCTCGCTTTAACAGGAATGCCCACCAGTTTTGGGTTTTCAGCAATCACACCAGCAAGCATTGTCAATCGCGGAAATTTGGCAGTAAAACAAGGGGGAAATTTAACTTTACTCGGTGGCACTGTTACAAATACAGGTCAAGTATCCGTAGAGGGAGGTCAAATATACATCGTTACCGTTCCGGACAAAAGCAGTGTCCGCATCAGCCAACCGGGATATTTGCTGAGTATAGAAGTCAGCAGCGAAGCTTTGAATTCTCAATCTAATACTGCCAATGCTGACAGCGAAAAATCGACTGCAACTCTTCCCGAAATGCTCACAGGTGGGGGCGGGCAAGTTAATGCCTCAGATGTTGCTGTTAGTAGCGACGGTAGCGTTAAATTAACCAATTCTAACCCGCCCAAATCTTCCCAAAACAATTTAGGAACAAATAATAGCGGTGCAGTTAGACTGTCTCAACTACAGAATAATATGCCCCCACAACCAACGAATACCGGAAATAATACGCCTTCTAATACTAATACCGCCATAGCTCCACAACCAAATACCGGAAACAATACGCCTTCTAATACTAATACTGCCACAGCTCCACAACCAAATACGGGAAATTTAACTGCGCCTCCTAATACTAATGGTGGAACAGCTCCACAACCGAATGCCGGAAACAATACGCCTCCTAATATTAATGGTGGAACAGCTCCACAACCGAATGCCGGAAATTTAAATACACGCCCTAATGATAATAATA